>CAJYBL010000172.1 GCA_913064995.1 uncultured Alphaproteobacteria bacterium | reverse complement strand
TGATGTTCTTGTTGTTGACTCGGTCGCCGCCTTGGTACCGCGTGCCGAACTTGAAGGCGAAATGGGCGATCATCATGTCGGGCTTCATGCACGTTTGATGAGCCAGGCGCTTCGCAAACTCACTTCGTCAATTGCGCGTTCGAATTGCTTGGTAATTTTTATCAACCAGATTCGTTTGAAAATTGGTGTGATGTTTGGCAATCCAGAAACCACCACGGGCGGTAATGCGCTGAAATTCTATGCTTCAGTCAGGTTGGATATTCGCCGGATTGGCGCGATTAAAGATCGTGATGAGGTTGTTGGTAACCAGACCCGCGTTAAAGTGGTGAAAAACAAGGTTGCCGCGCCGTTCCGCACCATCGAATTTGACATTATGTATGGCGAAGGCATTTCCAAAATGGGCGAATTACTCGATCTTGGCGTCGCTGCTGGTATTGTTGATAAATCAGGGGCTTGGATTTCATACAAGGGACAACGTATCGGTCAAGGCCGTGAGAATGCCAAAACATTCCTTCGCGAACATACCGAATTGGCGACTGAAATTGAATCGGCCATTCGGCAAAATGCCGGGCTTGTTGGTGATCAGATGCTTGATAACTCAATCGCTTCAAGCGAAGAAGCGCAAGTGCCAGAATCGCCTGACTTGCCTGATCTACCCGATACTCTGATAATGCCAAAATAAGGCTTTATTGGTTTCGGCCCCCAACTGTTTGGGCATAGGCTGGGTCAGATTATGAAGATTGTGAAATGGTCAGCTCTAGTTTTGGGGCTGGCCATTTTGTCTTTTTGATGCGATTACCAAAATAAGGCTTTCGCCGCCGCTACCATCTTTGCCAAAAGGCTGCGTTCTTTAATCAAGTTAATCTAGACAGACACCCCCTGTGGCGGGTAGATAATATCCGCTGATGATCGGGCGTTGTGCGGCGTCATAAATGACCGCTTGCCGAAGTGGCGGGGCCGCAGCAAAAAAACGTGACAAGCCAAACGCTGTGCTGGAGGCAGTTTTATGTCGAGTGTGAATGATATCCGCGCCACCTTTCTGGATTATTTTGGCAAAAATGAGCATGAAATTGTCGCATCAAGCCCGCTTGTGCCTCAAAATGATCCAACCTTGATGTTTGCCAATTCGGGCATGGTACAGTTTAAAAACCTGTTTACCGGTGCCGAAAGCCGCGATTATGTTCGGGCGACAACAGCGCAGAAATGTGTTCGTGCTGGCGGCAAACATAATGATCTTGAAAATGTCGGCTATACGGCGCGTCACCACACATTTTTTGAGATGCTTGGTAATTTTTCCTTTGGCGATTATTTCAAGGAAAATGCCATTGAATTGGCGTGGAATTTAATCACCAAGGAATATGGGCTTGATGCGTCAAAACTGCTTGTCACTGTTTACCATGAAGATGGTGAAGCGGCTAACCTATGGAAGAAAATCGCTGGTCTGAATGATGATCGTATTATCCGCATTGCCACATCCGATAATTTCTGGGCGATGGGCGATACCGGTCCTTGTGGCCCTTGTTCGGAAATTTTCTATGATCATGGCGATCATGTTCCGGGTGGCCCGCCAGGGTCACCTGATGAAGATGGCGATCGTTTTATCGAAATCTGGAATCTGGTCTTTATGCAGTTTGAGCAGACGCCGGATAAACGTATTGCCTTGCCAAAGCCGTCAATTGATACAGGCATGGGGCTGGAACGTATCGCGGCGGTGCTTCAGGGCAAGCATGATAATTATGACATTGACCTTATGCGGGCATTGATCGTGGCGTCGGCAGATGTTTCGGGTACTGATGCGGATGGAAGCCATAATATATCGCATCGTGTTGTTGCTGATCATTTGCGGGCGTCATCTTTTTTGATTGCCGATGGTGTTTTGCCGTCAAATGAGGGGCGCGGCTATGTTTTGCGCCGGATTATGAGGCGTGCCATGCGCCATATTCACCAAATGGGATGCGTTACTCCGACAATGTACCGGCTTGTGCCAACCCTTGTTGCCGAAATGGGTGCGCAATATGGTGAATTAGGCCGTGCACAATCGTTGATTACCGAAACGCTGAAGCTGGAAGAAACCCGTTTCAAAGAAACACTTGGTCGCGGGTTGCGCATTTTGAATGACGAGCTGGCAGGCAAGGCCGCCGGTGGCACGCTTGATGGCGCAACCGCCTTTAAGCTTTATGATACTTTTGGCTTTCCGCTCGATCTGACCCAAGATTTCATGCGGGGTTATGGCTGGCAGGTTGATCTTGATGGGTTTACAGCTGCAATGGATGCACAAAAGGCCAATGCCCGCCGCGCATGGAGCGGATCGGGCGACAGTGCCACTGAAACTATATGGCTTGATCTGGCGCAAAATCTAGAGCCGACAGAATTTTTGGGTTACTCATCAGACTCGGCCGAAGCCATTGTCACTGCGCTTGTTGATGGCAATGCCGAAATCGAAGAAATCGGCAAAGCTGGCAAGGGGCGGATGATTGTCAATCAAACCCCATTTTATGGCGAATCCGGTGGTCAGGTTGGTGATGTTGGTACGATTAGCTGGGACAAAGGCACCGCCCGCGTCACTGATACCCAGAAAACCCCGTCGGGTCTGTTTATCCATCATGTCGAAATTATCTCTGGTACGCTTGCCAAGGGGCAAGAAGTTCGGTTGCAGATTGACGTGACGCGCCGTTTGCGGCTTCGCGCCAATCATTCGGCAACGCACCTTCTCCATGAATCGCTTCGGCTCGTGCTTGGCGATCATGTGGCGCAAAAAGGATCGCTTGTCAGTCCTGACCGGTTGCGGTTTGACTTTTCCCATCAAAAGGCGGTTTCGGCCGATGAATTAAATCAGGTTCAGCAAATCGTAAATGCACGAATTCGAATGAATTCGGACGTCACAACCCGCATTATGACGCCTGACGCCGCGATCGAGCTTGGCGCATTGGCGCTGTTTGGCGAAAAATACGGCGATGAAGTTCGCGTTGTACAAATGGGTGGTGCGGCTGATGATGATCCAAGCAAGGCATGGTCGGTTGAATTATGCGGCGGAACCCATGTTGGCCGAACAGGTGATATCAGCCTGTTGAAAATCATTTCGGAATCGGCTGTTGCTGGCGGGGTGCGCCGGATTGAGGCGGTGACGCATGAAGGCGCGCTGGCTTGGATTGATGCGCGTGATGCCATGTTGACCGAAAGCGCTGATTTGTTGAAGATTGCGCCCGACAAGCTTGCCGACCGTATTGCCCAGCTTGTTGAAGACCGTAAAAAGGCTGAACGTGATATCAGCCAGCTACGGCGTAAATTGGCCGCTGGCGGCGGCGGTGCAGGTAATCGCAGTGATGTTGTCAATGGCATTAATTTTGTTGGGCGGTTGCTTGAGGATACGCCGGCACGCGAATTGAAATCAATGGCCGATGAAATCAAATCATCGGTTGAAAATGCCGTAATCTGTCTTGTTGCGACTGATGCTGGCAAAGCGTCGATTGTTGTTGCCGTTACGGCGGATCTTGCTGGTCAAAAAAGCGCGGTTGATCTGGTAAAGATTGGATCGGCGGCGCTTGGCGGCGGCGGCGGCGGCGGGCGGCTTGATATGGCGCAGGCTGGTGGCCCTCATGCCAGCAAGGCAGCCGAAGCGTTAAAAGCGGTTTCAGCCGCCCTATGAAACCGGCCGGTAGGCCTGGCTAAGCTCTCCTCGACCCTAGGTTGTGTCTTGGTCATGATAC
>CAJYBL010000171.1 GCA_913064995.1 uncultured Alphaproteobacteria bacterium | reverse complement strand
CGCAAGGTATTTGCACCGTTTATCGCCTGAGAGCACGGAGCAAAGAGCGGGAAAAGGTAGGGCAACTGCGTCCTCGCAGTGCCGCTTCAACTTACCACCAACTTTAAGGTCGCCAGTACCAATACCGCCGCCAATACCGCCGCCAGCGAGCCAAATACATATCGCCATGGTAAACCGGCCGAAAACACCACAACAAGCCCGCCAAACAACAACATCAACGCCGTTCCAAGATCGGGCTGTTTCAAAATCAACGCAAAAGGCACTAAAATAATGGCAAAGGCTGGAAGATACCACACAAAGCTGCGCATCCGGTCATGCGGCTGGCTACTGAAATAGCGCGCCAATGCCATAATAACCGCCAGCTTGGCTGGCTCGGATGGTTGAAAATTCATCCCGCCAATGCTAATCCAGCGCGAAACACCCTGTCCTGTACCAATAACCATAACCGCCAACAAAACCAATATTGCCGCGGCCAAAAACACATAGGACATACGTTTGATAAAACTGAAATCAATAAAAGCAATACAAACCACAAGCGCTATGCCAACAATCGCGCGAACCGCATGTCTACCAGCCCATGGCTGCCATGATCCTTGCGATGCAGAATAAAGCGCCAGCGAGCCAACAAGCACCAAAATACCGGCCAAAAACAACAAATGCCACGGAATGCGAAGCAAAATTTTCAAAACCGTCATATCTAGCCCTGTTTCTGCATTAATTGGGTAAGAATATCACGGGCAACTGGCGCGGCGGTTGATGATCCACTTCCGCCATGTTCAACCACCACCGAAATGGCATAGCGCGGCCGCTTTACCGGCGCATAGGCAACAAAAAGCGCGTGGTCACGTTCGGCCCATGGCCGGTCGATATTATTGACAATTCCTTCTTCACGCTGGGCTTTGCTGATGCGTTTGACCTGAACGGTTCCAGTTTTTCCGGCCATGCCGCCAAGCGATTTATCCAGATTATATTTGCGTGCAGTGCCAAGCCCGCCATTCATAACTTTAAACATACCTTCGCGAATAATCGCCAAAGCATAAGGATCAATATCCAATGGCGTAAAATCAGATACTGCATCCCCAATTGATTTGACCAGTCGCGGGGTTACTGCCTGTTTGCCATTGGCAAGGCGTGCTGTCATAACCGCTAATTGCAGCGGTGTTGCCAGCACATATCCCTGACCAATCGACGAGACCACAGTTTCCCCCGGTGTCCACACCCTGCCATGATTGGCCAATTTCCATTCATGGCTTGGAATGATGCCCTGCTTTTCCCCTGGAAGACCAATCCCCGTTACATCACCAAGACCAAGCCGATGCGCCATATCCTTGATTTTTCGAATTCCGGTTTTCAAGGCAACTTCGTAGATAAACACATCGCAGGATTGTTCAAGCGCCGAGATGATATTCATCATCCCATGCCCACCCTTCCGCCAGCAATGAAAGGTTGCATTGCCAAGTTCCATATCGCCAGAACAGTTAAATTGGGTGTTTTTCGAGATAACCCCTGCCTCAATTGCAGCCAGACCCACCACCATCTTAAAGGTCGATCCAGGGGCATATTGACCCGATGTCGCGCGGTTCAGCAAAGGTGTACGCGGATGCGAATTTAGCCGTCGCCAATCACGGGTAAGTAAGGTTTCGGTAAACAAGTTCGGATCAAACATCGGCGCCGATACAAGTGATATGACCTCACCGCTATGGATATCCATAACCACAACCGCGCCCGACTCAGGTGGCACAAGCCGGTCTTTTGCATCCCGGAGCACCAGATCATCGCCAAGCGCGATATGCGCCTGCAACACACTGTTTTTGGACAAAGCACGCTGCACCTGCAGTGATCCAAGCTCAACCGGCTCAAGCTGACCACGCCGCAAAATTTCAGCAGCCTGAAGCTGAACCCCAACATCAATCGAAAGCTGTAAATCCTTTCCCGACATGGCATCAACATCACGAAGCACGCGGATAGGCTGGCCCTTTGCATTCACCTCGATACGTTCACGTCCGGGCAGCCCGCGCAGATAATCTTCATGCGCAAATTCGACGCCTACCTTGCCAGTGCCAAGATAGGGGGTTTTTTCCAATGACTGATTGCGTTCAATTTCACGCGCCGTCACTGGCGAGACATAGCCGGTAATATGACAAGCAAGTGACCCCTGCGGATAGATGCGCCGCAGGGATTTCCCAAAGCTAACCCCACCAAATAGCGGGCTTCGCACCGCCAGTCGCGCTAATTCGCGCTGCGACAGATCATCACGAACGATAATGTCACGAAAGGACGGGCCTTTGCGTGCGGCAAGCAATACGGCCTTTATGTCTCTATCGGTCAGCTCGACAATTTGCCCAAGCGCAGCAAGTGTCTGTTGCAGGTCCTCAACATAAAGCGGTGTGATATAAAGCTCGAAAGATTCGGCATTACCGGCAAGAAGCCGCATTTTCCGGTCAAATAGGCGACCCCTTGTCGGTGCCACAATCCGCACATCAAACTGATTGCGGTCAGATAGGCGCTGATATCGATTATTCTGCGCCACCTGCAGTTGGAACAGCCGTGCTCCGAGAAAGCTTGTGAGCAAAGCCGAGCCACCAGCAAGAAGCAGCCCTCGGCGACTCATGACGCGGCGTAAATCTTTTGTCTTGTCGCGGAACATCAGATCATCTTCACCTTTTGCAGCAGGCGGTGAACGGCAAAAATCAGCACATAGCCAATTGGGAAAAGAATGAGCGTTGCCCCAATTTGAAACAAGATCGGGCTAAGCGACGGAATGGCAAAACTCACCACCGAAAACAACAATAGTTGAAAAAGCGATACCGCAGCACAACTGAACGCAAAATCAACCCATAACTGACCAAAATCACTTTGCTGTAGCCGGACAAGGCGAAGCTGCATCACATAGGCAAGCAGCATACAGGACGTTGCCCTTCCACCCAAAAGATCGGACAACAGAAAATCGCCAATGATTCCCATCAAAAATATCGTGAAAATCGGCATATATTTGCCGTGATAAATGATCATGCAATAAATGAAAATTAACGACAGGTTCGGCGCCGATCCGTAAAAGACCGGCCATTGTGCAACCGCCAATTCCAGCAAAACAAGTGTCAAACCAAGTGTCGCCGTCAAAAGCTGAAGCGGCAAACCCGATTGAAAGTCAGCTTTTTCGAAATAAGATCGTTGATTTTTCATTTGCGCTTTCCTGATGAATTCAGGCCTTCAAGAAGCCGCGTTGAGTCATCAATCGGCATCGGTGTGTAAAAATCGGCTAGATCAAGATTACTGTTATCAATACCATCAAGCCCACCAACCAGAACCGACAAATAATTCAAATGCCGAAAATCAACCGCTGGCCGAACGCGAATTTTGCCACCTTTGATCTTATCAACCCGCCCGACCGGCAAGCCGTTTGGCAAAACACCGCCATGACCTGATGTCAGCACTAATTCGCCAATTTTTGGTTTGGCCTCATTAGGCAAAAATTGCAAATCAAGAAACCGGCCGTTTTGGCCAACGGTCAGACCCGGCCATGATGATGAGGCCAGAATGACCGGAATCCGTGCATTGATATCACTTATCAACAGAACTCGGGCATAGGCCCTGCCAACATCAATGACAATGCCAACCAATCCATCGGCGGTAACAGCTGGGTTGCCCCGCTCAATACCTTTTTCACTTCCGGTTGAAATCAACTCCGTATGCGCAAAGCCACCACCGGGCGCTGTCACC
>CAJYBL010000170.1 GCA_913064995.1 uncultured Alphaproteobacteria bacterium | reverse complement strand
AAGGTCACCATTGATACGCTGAGTTAAGGCTGGAACCGAAAAAATACCATCATTGCCGAAAGGCACTTCGCGCATCAGGAAATAGCGGGTTTGATCAAGACCGAAAGTTTTCACAAGTTGGTTAGGATCAATGGCATTGCCAAGTGATTTTGAAATTTTCTGGCCTTCATTCGTCCACCAGCCATGCGCAAAAACCCGCTTTGGTAATGGCAAACCTGCCGCCATCAGAAAGGCAGGCCAATAAACCGCGTGAAACCGCAAAATATCTTTGCCAACCATATGCAAATCTGCTGGCCAAAGGCGTTCATGTTTTTCGGCGTCGCCATTTGCGCCATCAACAGGCCAGCTGGTTGCGGTCACATAATTGGTAAGCGCATCAAGCCAGACATACATGACATGATCTTCATCATTTGGCACCGGAACGCCCCATTTAAAGCTGGCACGGCTGACCGATAGATCACGAAGCCCGCCTTTGACAAAGCTTTTGACTTCATTGAACCGGCTTTCCGGCCCAACAAAATCTGGGTTACTCGCGTAAAAAGCCAGTAACTTATCCTGCCATTCTGACAAGTTAAAGAAATAGGATGGCTCTTCAACCCATTCCACCGGGGCTCCCGTTGGCGCCTTACCGTCGACCAATTCGGTTTCGGTAAAGAAGGTTTCATCACGAACCGAATACCATCCTTCATATTTACCAAGGGTGATATGGCCATTTTCCTGAAGAATTGACCAGATTTTCTGGCAGGCTTGCTTGTGCCTATCTTCGGTTGTGCGGATAAAATCATCATTCGAGAAATTCAGCTTGGCCGTCAAATCACGAAAATTCTGGCTAACCTGATCGGTAAATTTTTGTGGGGTGACGCCTGCCACTTCAGCCGCTTTTTCAACTTTTTGGCCATGTTCGTCAGTTCCGGTCAAAAAAGTAACATCAAAACCATCCAGCCGTTTGAAACGCGCCATCACATCACAAGACAGGGTTGTATAGGCATGGCCGATATGCGGTTTGTCATTCACATAGTAAATCGGTGTGGTGATGTAATAGGTCTGGCTCATAAGTTTTATCCGGACAGAAACGCTGTAAAATTTTAATACCCATGCAATGGGGTAGCCCAGCCGCATCGTTAGGGCAAGGTTTTCTCATATAATTTGATCATTTGCCGGAGTAAAAACTGCGAAAAATCGAGATAATGACGTTCGGCGCGCGATGAGTCTTTCAAGAACGCATCATGAAAATCAGCAAGCGTTGCCGCCGTGTGCCGCTCACGTAAAACATCAATCGCACCTGTTTCGAAATTGCATGTTGTCAGGCTTGAACCGCCGCTGGCTGTCAATGCGGCAAGCCGCAATAGCCTATCAAGGCAAAATACCGCCCCTTCGCGTGTTGCACGCCCTGCCGCGGCACCCCTGCCCCATTTTCCAGCAAGCGCCGCCATGGCTCCAACATCCAGCTTTGGCGCGGCCAAAAGCGAACAGGCAACCTGATAACAATCAGCCGCGCCACTTTCGGCAAGTGAAATCGCCCGCCCGGGCGCACCGCCACAAAGCTGCGCCAATAAATCAATATGCCCCGCATCAGCATCCGGCCATATTTTTGCCAGAACATCACGGCACATCACCGCATCCAATGCTGTAAGCCGGACAACACGGCAACGCGACCTAATCGTTGGTGGCAATTGCCCCGGACGTGACGACAACAGAAAAATCACCGCTTTTTCAGGTGGCTCTTCCAATAGTTTTAGCATGGCATTAGCACCATTGCGGTTTATCTCGTCCATCGAGTCAATCACCGCAACCCGCCAGCCACCTCGCGCCGGCTTATGTGCCATAAACGGGACCATATCGCGGATTTGATCAATTTTGATCTGGCCTGATTTATTGTCATCAAGAACCGGTGCAATCGCCAGATAATCAGGATGCGCACCGCGAAAGACCAGATTTGCCCCCGGATCATCAGCCGACACCGCAAATTGCGGGGCGGCATCACCAAACAGACCTGCCTCAGCCGCCTGTTCAGATAAAAGCCATGCCGCCGCCAAACGCGCCATGCTGGCTTTGCCAATCCCACGCGGGCCGGTTAACAGCCACGCATGATGCATGCGACCCCTTGCAAATGCAACGGCTAGCGCATTGGTGAAATCACTATGGCCAACAATCGCTGTTGGTTCGAAAGCATCGTCTAATTTGTCATTCGCATCATTCATACAGAGTTGCGTCAGTTCCTTTTACGCCGTCATTCAGCAATTATCTTTCTAAATCAGACAGCTAAATACGCCAATCAAATCAGCTCGCCGTAATCATGCCTTTTGCCACAAGCAAAGCGCGAACCGCAGCGATAACATCCATTGTCACTATATCGGCCGGTCTTGCCGCATCAATCGTGGCAATACGGTTGGGGTATTTTTCGGCACGTTCAACAAAACCATGCCGCACTTTTTGATGAAAGGCAGCGCCTTTTGACTCAAACCGGCTCTCAGCATTTCCACGCTGTATTGTACGGGCAAGGCCTGCATTGCTGTCGATATCAAGAAGCAAGGTTAAGTCAGGAACCAGACCTTTGCATGACAATTGATCAAGCCCGTCAAGAAGCGCATTATCGACACCGCCAACATAGCCTTGATAGACATGCGTTGAGTCGATAAAGCGATCACAAATGACAATATCGCCGCGCGCAAGCGCTGGCTTGATCACATGGATGACATGTTCATGGCGCGATGCCGACATCATCATCGCTTCGGTCGCAGGCTGCCATTTGCTGGCCGCGCCATTCAACAGCAATGCGCGAATTGACTCTGCCTCAATTGTACCACCCGGCTCTCGCGTCAGGCATAGATTTGTCGAATCCATATTGGATTCAATCCATTTTTTAAGCTGTTGTATTTGTGTTGTTTTACCGCTTCCTTCGCCACCCTCAAAGGTAATGAATAGGCCGCGCATTACCGCCGTCACTTTGCAATTGATGGCGTAACAGGCGCGCCAAAAATTAGATATTTCACCGCTGCACTAACACGATCAAAAACCCCTAAAACTGGAACATCCTGCCCTGCCCGCAAAGCTAATTTGCGGCTATCGCCATTAATGTCAACGGTTAATGTTCCCAATTGATCCCCTGCCACAATCGGGGCTGGAACCGGGTCAAGCCATTGAACCGATAATTTCAAATCGCGGCGTTCTTGATA
This sequence comes from uncultured Alphaproteobacteria bacterium, assembly GCA_913064995.1. Classification (GTDB taxonomy): domain Bacteria; phylum Pseudomonadota; class Alphaproteobacteria; order Puniceispirillales; family Puniceispirillaceae; genus UBA3439. The sequence goes on along the minus strand of CAJYBL010000170.1, from coordinate 548 downwards.
GGATAACAGCAAGTGAAGCGGCGCGTCTAAAACCAGATCAACTTTGGCGGCATTGCCAAGCCATACATTGGCCTGATCAACCGGCTGGCCCGTATCAAAAAAACGATAGGTTTTGAATTCACGGAACATCAAATCCATTAGGCGGCGTGACTCAGCTGACCGTTGCTTCATGCTAGTCATGCCATTCAGAACCATGATAACGCGTTGACCATCGCGTTCAGCCGATCCTACCAACCCATAGCCTGATTCTTGAGTATGGCCGGTTTTCAATCCATCAGCGCCAACCGTGCCATAAACAAGTGGGTTGCGGTTTGGCTGGCGAATTTTGTTATAGGTGTATTCCCGCTTGGCAAAAATCGGATAAAGATCGGGATATTTATCTGCAGGAAACCGTCGGATCAGCTCGGCTGTCATGATATTCAGATCAGCAGCTGTTGTCGTCAGGTCAGGATCAGGCCAGCCAGTTGAATTCCGGAAATTTGTATTTTTCATGCCAATCTTTTTGGCCCAAAAGTTCATTTCTTGGACAAAGGCGTCTTCCGTACCAG
>CAJYBL010000169.1 GCA_913064995.1 uncultured Alphaproteobacteria bacterium | reverse complement strand
GCGTGATGGCCGGTTTGAAGCTGGTAAGCATCTGTACCCGCTTCGTGTTCAATATGAAGATACCGACGCTGGCGGCATTGTTTATCATGCGCAATATCTGGCCTTTGCCGAACGCGCCAGATCAGCATGGCTTCGATGTCTTGGCATTGACCAGCCAACAATGCTTGTCGATGACGGATTAGGTTTTGTTGTGCGTCGGATCGAGATTGATTTTCACCTTCCGGCCGGTCTTGGTGATGTTCTTGATGTCGAAAGCGGCTTACTTCGGCTTGGCGGCGCATCACTGAAATTACAACAAAAAATCATAAATTGCGAAAACCGCCACATTCTTGCCCGACTTATCGTAGACATAGGCATTGTTGAGCTTGCAGTTGGGGCGCGGCCAAAAATATGTCGGCTGCCGGCGGCGGTCAAAGCCAAATTTTCCAATCTGGCATTGTCAGATGGATAACTAGCACCGGCGAAAGGTGCGAACGCAAATGCTATTTGGATGAAAGCAGAGGGTGAATAAATGAATTCTGTGGAGTTGACGGTAACCCATTCGAGTGCAGATCTTAGCATCATGGGGTTGTTCTGGGCGGCGGATCCTTTCGTCAAGCTGGTCATGTTGCTTTTGATTTTGGCATCGGTTTGGTGCTGGGCGATTGTGGTGGAAAAAATTACCATCATTCGGCGTGAGCAGCGTTTGGCGCAGGCCTTTGAAGATGCCTTCTGGTCAGGTGGGTCGCTTGACAAGCTCTATGATGATACTGGCGCCAATCCGCGCGATGCAATGTCGATTGTGTTTGTTGCGGCGATGCGTGAATGGCGACGGGCAACGTCACGCGGGCTTGCCGATGCTGGCCGTGCCGATTTGCGCGCGTCATTGGTTAGCCGGATTGACCGGTCGATGAATTTCACCATCACGCGTGAAATGGAGCGGATGGAACGCGGGATGAATCTTCTGGCGTCAATTGGTTCAGTATCGCCTTTTGTTGGCTTGCTTGGCACGGTCTGGGGGATCATGAGTTCGTTTCAGTCGATTGCCGAGTCAAAAAACACCAGCCTTGCGGTTGTCGCGCCCGGAATTGCCGAGGCGCTTTTCGCTACTGCGCTTGGGCTTGCCGCGGCCATTCCGGCGGTTGTTGCTTATAATAAATTTGCTGGTGATCTTGAACGATTTGGCGCGCGGCTTGAAACATTTGCGCAGGAATTCAGTACGCTATTGGCGCGCCAGCTTGATGAAGGCGGCAAATAATGGGAGCGGGAGTTAAACGATCAACCGGTGGGCGGCGGCATCGCCCAATGGGCGAGATTAACGTCACCCCCTTTGTTGATGTTATGCTGGTGCTGCTGATTGTGTTTATGGTGACAGCACCGCTTTTGACCGTTGGGGTTGAGGTTGATTTGCCCAAAACCAAGGCTGGGGCAATCAATGCCGATGCAGCGCCTTTGGTGGTTTCGATCAAAGCTGATGGCAACCTTTATTTGCAAGAAGCTGCGGTTGACGCCGAGGTTTTGATCCCGCGCCTGAAGGCCATTTCCAACGCCAATCCTGATGTTCGTATTTTTGTGCGTGGTGATCAGGCAGTGACCTATGGCGATGTGCTTGGTGTTATGGGTCGCATTCAGGCAGCCGGATTTGAAAAGGTTGCATTAGTGGCCCAGCTTCCTGAAGCGAAATAATGGCCGCATGATGGAAATTTGCGTGGAACGCTAGAGATGGATCGTCGTTCGCTGATTATTTCGGTTGGATTGCACGTCAGTGTTGCGGTGCTGGCGTGGATTGGCTTGCCGTCAATCAAGCGCGATCTTCCCGACGAACAACCCATCGTGGTGATGGAAATGGTGCAATCAGTGCCAACGACAAATTTGACGCAAGGCGATAAGCCAAATACGGCAAAAAAGGAACAAAAGGCAGCAAAATCAAAAAAACCACCACCACCACCACCAGCCCAGCCGCGTGCAAAACCGCCCGCGCCAAAGCCCCTTGCTAAACCAGCCCCAAAGGCACCTGATCCAAAAGCAGAAATTCTGCCACAAAAAATTACGCCCAAGCCCAAGCCAAAGCCTGCAATTGCCCAGCCACCGGCACCGCCAAAATCAAAGCCAAAAACCACCGCGACTCTCAAATCGCCAAAACGCCTGCCGCAATCACCGCCAAAACGCATCAATAAGCTGGCCCGCCAAAAAGCGGCGCAAAAACAGCGCAATGAGGCGTTGAGCGGGGTGATGCAAAATCTTGCCAAGGCCAAGGCGGTATCCGAAGATGCCGAAAAGAAACGGCGCGAAAAAGAACGCAAAAAAGCGGCTGAAACTTTGACCAGCAATTTGACAACGGCGGCTGGTAATGCCATTCGCGCGCCGGAAAAGCCGGTTGTTGGCCCGCTTGGCCTTTCCGACATTGATCGTATTCGCCAGCATGTGTCATCATGCTGGTCGCCGCCAATTGGCACGGCAGGTGCAAACACGCTAATTGTTGACATAATTGTTACGTTAGATAGGGACGGAAAAGTTTTGACTGCCGAGGTTGACAATAAAATGCGACTTACCACCGACCGGACATACCGGGTTGCCGCTGATGAGGCCATTCGCACAATGTTTAAATGTTCGCCTTTGCCGGTGCCTTTGGATAAATATGAGCAATGGAAAAGCTTTATCTTTGGGTTTGATCCGAAATTTTTAACGCGATAATGATGTGGCATGGTTTGCGCCAGACGGCGCATATCGACAGGTAAATAGATAGGAATAGATTAGCGATGATGATGTTTTTGCGATTGGTAACTGTGATTGCGGCTTGTTTTGGTCTGTTTGGCAATATCGCCCATGCCCAGCTTCGCATTGATATTACCGAAGGCCAGGTCGCGCCAACACCGATAGCGATTGCCAATTTTACCGGCCCTGACGGTGTCGTGTCCGAGGTCGGCAAACAAATCGCGCAAATCATTTCCGAAGATCTGGAAAGTTCGGGCCTTTTTGCACCGGTTGATAGCGCGGCCTTTATCGAGCCGCCAAAAGCTCCGTCAATCCGGCCAAATTTCGCCAATTGGAGTCCGTTGGGGGTCAAGGGGCTTCTCGTTGGGTCGGCGTATATCGACTCGGCGGGCATGTTGCAAGTGGAATTTGTGCTTTGGGATGTGGTGATCCAGCGCAATATCACTGGCGGTGGCGGAAATGCCGATCAAAATGCCGTTCGCCGGATTTCGCATCAGATTGCCGATTTTGTCTATGAAGAGTTCACTGGTGACAGGGGGTATTTTGATACGCGCGTTGTCTATGTTGCTGAATCAGGGTCGCAGAGCCGCCGTTTGAAGCGGTTGGCCATTATGGATCAAGATGGACATAATCATCAATTTTTGACCTCAGGTGCTGATCTGGTTTTGACCCCGCGTTTTTCACCGACAGCCAATGAAATTGCCTATCTGAACTATTTTAATGATGAACCAAATGTCTATCTGTTCGAAATTGCGACAGGGCGCACCGAACGGCTTGGCTCGTTTCCGGGCATGACCTTTGCGCCCCGCTTTGCGCCATCAGGTGATAAATTGATCATGAGCCTTGCACAAAATGGTATGACCGACATCTATGAAATGGACATGAGAACCCAAGCGATTAACCGCCTGACGCAATCGGCGTCAATTGACACATCGCCATCCTATTCACCTGATGGTTCCAAAATCGTGTTTAATTCTGATCGTGGTGGCAGCCAGCAGCTTTATGTGATGGATGCTGATGGTGCCAATGTCCAGCGCATTAGCTTCAACCAAGGCCGCT
>CAJYBL010000168.1 GCA_913064995.1 uncultured Alphaproteobacteria bacterium | reverse complement strand
GCAAGGCCGATAGCGCTGCCACAATCAAAATGATGTTCACGGTTAGCGCGCCAACAGCAAGCCCGCCAAAAAAGCCATAGCTGGCGACCATATAAATGGCGACAAGGATAATGCCGATGACCGCCGCAATTTCACCAGCGGCAATCGAATCGGCGCCAAGGCCGGGGCCGATTGAGCGTTCTTCAAGAATAACCAACGGGGCTGGCAACGCCCCTGCCCGCAGGACAAGCGCCAATTCATTTGTTTCTGCAACGCTGAAATCGCCAGTAATCTGCCCGCTGCCAAAAATCTGCGACTGAATTGTGGGGGCTGATACAACCTTGCCATCCAGAATAATCGCAAAAGGACGGCCAATGTTTTCACCAGTTACCTTGCCAAACCGGCGTGCACCGGCAGGATCCAAAGTAAAGCTAACTGCCGGGCGGTTATTTTGGTCAAAAGTTGCCGTTGCCCCATCAAGCATCTCACCGCTGACCATAACACGTTTTTCAATGACATAGCTTCGGCCATCATCACTGGCGCTTTGCATCAAAACGCTTCCTGGCGGCGTGCGACCACGCTGGATGGCTTCGGTGGCGCTAATCCGCATATCGACAAGTTGGAATGTCAGTTTTGCCGTACGGCCAAGAAGCCGTTTTACCGCTTCTGGATCATCAACGCCGGGCAATTGAACCAGAATCCGATCAAGCCCCTGCCGCTGGATAACCGGCTCTTTGGTGCCTTCAGGGTCAAGCCGCCGACGAATGATCTCGATCGATTGTTCAACCGTGCGTGTTTGCATCGCGGCAAGTCCGGCCTCATTGAAGGCTAGGCGATAGGTTAGCCCATCATTGCTGACCGTGTATTCATTGCCAAGATCGGTAAAGATTTGCTGTGTCTTGGCGGCATCTTCTGGATTGCGAATTTGCAGTGAGACCGTTTCATTGGCAACGGCAAGCCCGCTAAAGCGGATTTTTTCCGCGCGGAAATCACGCCGCAATGTTTCGCCAATATTTTCGAGCCGTTCCTGTTTAACCGCGTCAACATCGACACGAAGCAAAAGATGCGACCCGCCTTGAAGATCCAAGCCAAGATTAATCTGTTTGCCGGGTAAAAAATCTGCGCCAGCACCGTCATCACCGCCAATCAGATTTGGCAGCGCAAAGATAATTCCCAAAACGGCAGCCACCACAACAAGCAGTTTTTTCCAAAGCTGGAATTGCAACATGACGACAATACTCTTGGCTAGAGATAGGGAAGAACAAGCCTACCTTATAGGTTTTTCCAGTAATCACCGAATCTACCTATATGATGGGGCTGATTATCCAGCGATTTACTTTGCTGACTTGGCTTTGACTGGCTCGGCTTTGACTGGTTCGGTCTTGCCTCTTACATCGGCAATCATCGCCCGCACAATTTGAACCTTTATGCCTTTGGCAATTTCGACATCAACCGTATCAACGTCATCAGTAACCTTTACCACTGTACCTGTCAGGCCGCCCGTTGTGACAATCTTGTCGCCACGACGGATCGAGGCCAATAACTCACGGTGCTGCTTGGCGCGCTTTTGTTGTGGCCGGATCAACAGGAAATAGAAAATAACCATGACGAAAACGATTGGCAGCAAGCCAAATCCGCCTTCTGCAAAGCCACCTGACTGCGCAAATGCTGGGGTAATAAACATCTCTGAATCTCTCCAATTTTCTTTGAAAATACTAAGGGGGAACATAAACGCCCTTGCGCTTTGCTGCAATGACCCATATTCCCTTTTTATACAGTTTCCTCAACAATAGTGACTGAACCGAGCAAAAAATGAACAAGTCTGACGATACAGCCCTTCTTCTTGGCCAATTAACCCGCATTGCAGATGCGCTTGAGCGCAAACATCCAATCGATATGGCACCCGATGCCCTGCCACAGGCTGATGCCTATGTCTGGCAATCCGATATTCGCCAGCTTGTTGCTGTTGCCAAGGTAAACCGGCTTGATATTGGTCTGTTAAAGGGAATCAATGAACAGCGTGATGATCTATTGTCGAACACAATGGGCTTTGTGCAGGGATTTCCGGCGAATAACGCGCTGTTATGGGGCGCGCGCGGTACGGGCAAATCATCACTGGTCAAGGCGGTTCATGGAACGGTGATTGCGCGTGGGCATGATCTTGGGCTTGTTGAGATCCATCGCGAAGATATTGCCGATTTACCATTCTTAATGGCGTTTTTAGCGCAAATTGAACGCCATTTTATCATTTTCTCGGATGATCTTGCCTTTGAAGGCGGCGAAAGTACCTATAAATCGCTAAAGGCAGCGCTCGAAGGTGGCATCGAAGGCCGCCCTGACAATATCGTTTTCTATGCCACGTCGAACCGGCGGCATCTGATGCCACGGCAAATGATGGAAAATGAACGATCAACCGCGATTAATCCGTCTGAAACGACCGAAGAAACCGTCTCGCTGTCTGACCGGTTTGGTTTATGGATCGGATTCCATTCAATTGATCAAGATACATATCTCGAAATGATTGATGAATATGTCAAATTTTACAATATCAAAGCAGATGGTATTGATATAAAACATGAAGCATTAACATGGTCAGTTGGTCGTGGCTCACGATCAGGTCGCGTTGCCTGGCAATTCATTACCGACCTTGCCGCACGCACCAAAACATCATTGCGCCGCTAGATGCCGCTAGATGTGATAATGATTTTGGCGGTTAGGAAATTAGACGCCGTGGATCAATAGGTTGCCGCGATTTTCTGATTTCAAAATGCAATTGTGGGCTATCGACGCGCCCTGACCGGCCAATCGTACCAATGGATTGACCTGCGGTAACAATGTCGCCTTCTGTGACGCTGATATCACCAAGATGGGCATAGGCGGTGATAATGCCGCCATCATGTTTGACCAGCACCAGCTTGCCAAAGCTTTTGATATTAGCGCCAACAAAGGCCACGCGGCCTTTCGCAGCGGCACCAACTGATGCGCCTTCGCTTGCGGCGATATTCACACCATCATTATGAACGCCGCGTTGCGACGGGCCAAATTCAGTGATGATTTCGCCCTGCACTGGCCATGAAAAGCCAGAACTACCGGCAAGCGATGGCGCGACAAAACGTTTGCGTGGGGCGGCTGGAACGCTGGTTTTTGTTGGCGCTGGCTGGGCAATATTGGTGCCACTGACCCCATCAGGTAAACCAACATCAAGAACCGAAAAATCAAGGCTGTTTGGTAATTGCAGCTTTTGCCCGATTTTCAGTTCGAACGGTGGTTTCAGAAAATTGAGTTGAGCCAGTTGATATTGGCTAACAGCATAGCGTTGCGAGATGACATAGACCGAGTCACCCGGACGCACAACATGCGTGCGGCGCGGAACAAGCTTTAGCGTCTGCCCTTTTCGAAGATTGTAAGGCGGTTGCAGGCCATTGGCCTCGATCACCGATTGCGGTGTTACCTGATAACGCGTTGCCACGGCATATAATGTATCATTGGCGCGCACCTCGACCATCTGGATTGGCGGAATAGGTTCAAACGGTTCGCGCAATGGCGCGACAATCAATTTGGCTGGTGTCGAACGGTTCAAGGATAAATTTGGTGTCTGACAGGCTGCAAGCAAACTGGACATTGCAACAAACCCAAAGACCCACGCGCAGGATTGAAAACCGGTTAAGCGTTTTTGCGGCATTTATTCACCCTCAATCAGTGGCACAAAGGTTACCGGCATCAAGGTGACGCGCTCAAACCCAGTTTCATGCCGTGTCACCACAACAAGCGATTGCGCTCTGCCATGCCCCTAGATCGGAGAGCG
>CAJYBL010000167.1 GCA_913064995.1 uncultured Alphaproteobacteria bacterium | reverse complement strand
AAAAGCGCATTTTCCGGCAGATATTCAAACAGCGTTGGCGGGGGCTCGCCTGGCCCACGACCGGAAAGATAGCGCGAATAATTTTCAATACCGGCGCAAGCACCAGTCGCCTCGATCATCTCGACATCAAATTGTGTGCGTTGTTCGATACGCTGGGCTTCGAGAAGCTGGTTATTAGCGGTGAATTCGGCAATACGGCCTTTGAGTTCCTGTTTGATCTGTTTGCAGGCCTGCTGCAAGGTTGGCCGCGGCGTCACATAATGCGAATTGGCAAAAATTGTGATGCTGTCCAGCTTCGCATTTTTTGAACCGGTTAGCGGGTCAAATTCAAAAATGGCTTCAATCTCATCGCCAAAAAGCGAAATGCGCCATGCGCTATCTTCAAGGTGCGCCGGAAATAATTCAACCGAGTCACCGCGAACCCGAAATGCGCCACGCACAAAATTTGTATCATTGCGGCGATATTGAAGCTCGGTCAGCTGGCGCAGCAAATCTTGTCGTGAGACCGTTTCACCAGCACTCAGTTTCATCGTCATGCTGGAGTAGGTTTCAACCGAACCAATGCCATAGATACATGATACCGACGCGACAATGATAATATCGTCACGTTCAAGAAGGGCGCGGGTTGCCGAATGGCGCATCCGGTCAATCTGTTCATTGATTGACGATTCTTTTTCGATGTAGGTATCGGATCGTGGCACATAGGCTTCGGGCTGGTAATAATCATAATAGGAGACGAAATATTCGACCGCATTATTGGGGAATAGCGACCGCATCTCGCCATATAGCTGGGCGGCCAATGTTTTGTTTGGCGCCAGAATCAGTGTTGGGCGCTTGATCTGCTGGATGACATGCGCGGCGGTAAAGGTTTTGCCTGATCCTGTCACCCCAAGCAGAACCTGGTCGCGTTCGCCGGTTTGAATGCCTCCGATCAATTCGGCAATGGCGGTTGGCTGATCACCAGCTGGTTTAAATTCTGAGGTTAGGTCAAAATTTGCTGGGCCGCTTGATCGGGTGATGATGAGTTTGTCGTTACTGGTTTCGTTCATGCCCCTAAGATAGGCATGTTCGCCCAAAGAAGAAAGGGGGCGCGGCGAAAAGCACTTGTCCTAAACCACAAAGCACCCCATAAATTTCAAAGGGAAAAGGAGACCGGATCAATGGGCCTAATTTCGGAAAGGCTAAACCGCATCGCGCCATCACCAACAGTGTCGATTGCCGACATGGCATTGAATATGAAAGCCGCAGGCCGCAAGGTAATTGGGCTTGCTGCTGGTGAGCCTGATTTTGATACGCCGCAGCATATCAAGGATGCTGCGAATGCGGCGATGAAGGCAGGCAAAACAAAATATACGCAAGTTGACGGTATCCCCGAATTGAAACAAGCGATTTGCCGGAAATTTGCGCGTGAAAACAATGTTAGCTGCACGGCGGATATGATTACGGTTAGCACCGGTGGCAAGCAGGTTTTGTTTAACGCGCTAATGGCCAGTTTGAACCCAAGCGATGAAGTGATTATCCCAACACCTTACTGGGTTAGCTTTGCCGGCATTGTCGAAATTTGCGAGGCAAAACCGGTCTTTGTAAAGGGAAGCGGTGCCAATCCCATGAAGATTAGCGCCGAAGATCTGGAAGCGGCCATTACGCCAAATAGCAAATGGCTTATTCTGAACAGCCCGTCAAACCCGGGCGGGGTTGGCTATGATGCGGATGATTTGATGGCGTTTGCCGCGGTCATGCGCCGCCACCCGCAATTGCATTTGATCAGTGACGATATCTATGAACATCTGGTTTATGACGATTTCAAATTTGCGACCATGGCAACGATTGCGCCCGATCTGCAAGACCGTATTCTAACCGTCAATGGCGTGTCAAAATCCTATTGCATGACTGGCTGGCGCATTGGCTATGGCAGTGGGCCGGTGCCATTGATCAAGGCAATGGCAAAGGTGCAATCGCAATCAACATCAAGCCCGAATTCAATGGCGCAATATGCTGCGATTGCCGCACTGGATGGGCCGTTGGATTTCATGGCTGAAAACCGCGCTGCTTTTGCTCGCCGTCGCCAGCTTGTTTGTGAAGCGCTGAACAATATTGACGGGATTGATTGCCCGCTTCCCGATGGGGCTTTTTACGTCTATCCCTCGATTGCCAAATTGATTGGGAAAAAGCGGCCTGATGGTAAAATTATCGAAAGCGATAGCGATTTTGTCAGCTATCTTCTGGAGGCGGGTGAAGTGGCGGTGGTGCCGGGGGTTGCCTTTGGCCTGTCGCCTTATTTCAGAATTTCTTATGCCGCGGCGGATGATGTTTTGGCCGATGCGATGCAAAGAATTGCGAAAGTAACCGCCAGCCTGTCGTGAAATATCTGATGTCACGATCGGTGCAGGTGCCGCAAGATTATGCCGCATCTTTGCCATATTGACCCGGTAGACATAGAGACCACCAAAGCCTTATCGCCGAAGGAGATAGTCAATGCTGATTAAAAAACGCCCGAGCTGGGCAATGGCTGAGGCCGATGCAACATCTGAACATATTTACCTAAACCGCCGAGAATGGCTTCGCGCTGCAGGCTTTGCCGGTCTTGGACTGACGACTGCCTTGACTGGCTTTGGTGGGTTTGCGGCTGCTGCGGCCATTGAGGGTTATCCAGCGCCACGCAATGCGGCCTATCGGCTAGACCGCGATATCACGCCCGAAGATGACGCAACAACGTATACGAATTTTTACGAATTTGGATCATCAAAGAATATCTGGAAACGGGCGCAAAAGCTGGTCACCGATCCGTGGATGGTCACAATTGACGGCTTGGTTGAAACTGAAATGCAGCTTGATGCCGAAGATTTGATTGCCAAGGCTGGCGGGCTGGAAGAACGACTTTACCGGCATCGCTGTGTTGAGGCATGGGCGATGGCGGTGCCGTGGAGCGGGGTGCCATTGGCCAATTTGGTCAAGCTGGCAAATCCAAAGCCCGAAGCCAAATATTTGCAGATGGAAACCTTTTTTGACCCATCAATTGCCCCCGGGCAAAAGCAAAGCTGGTATCCATGGCCCTATGTTGAGGGGCTAACCCTTGCCGAAGCCACAAATGAACTGGCCTTTTTGGCAACCGGCATTTATGGCAAGCCAATGCCAGCGCAGAACGGCGCGCCAATCCGGTTGGTGACACCGTGGAAATATGGATTTAAATCGGTCAAATCAATTACGCGCTTTACCTTTACCGACCAACAGCCCGTGTCTTTTTGGGAACAGTTGAATGGGAATGAATATGGATTTTGGGCAAATGTGAATCCCGATGTGCCGCATCCGCGTTGGTCGCAAAAAACCGAACGGTTGCTTGGCAGTAACAAGAATGTAAGAACGCAACTCTATAACGGATATGGTGAACAGGTTGCCGGTCTTTATGATGGCATGTTCCCCAATGATGACCGCAAATTATTTCACTAATTACTCTTTATTCCACCAATCACCCTTGGCGCGGTTGACGGCGCTCTAGCTGTTGAGCCGCGCCAAAACCGATTTTACAATTGCGGGCATTTCAACAAGCGGGGTAAAGCCGTCTTGCGGAAGCTGGTCGCGCAATGGTGCAATATGCCCCGCTGCCATCATCGCATCATGGAACGCGCCAATCCGGCCGGTCTCGCTTTGCCATTCGGCAATCAGAATTGGCAGGCCGGTGATCGTCGCCTCAGAAATCATATTGACCGAATCAGATGTAACAATCACCGCATCAACGAGCCCTAAGATCCCCGGATAGGGGTTATTTTCGGCCTGGTCCATGACCGCATAGG
>CAJYBL010000166.1 GCA_913064995.1 uncultured Alphaproteobacteria bacterium | reverse complement strand
TGTTTGCCCTGCCAGCCAATGCCTGCGGTCTGCGCCAGCGGCTTTTCCATCAAGGGTGCCGTATCGACAAACACTTTTACCACATGGCCAGTCTGCGCGGCAAATTGGCCTGCCAGCTGTTTTAGCTTGCCCTTGACCAGATCGTGATAATCACGCCCCCGCGCATAAACCGAAATATTACCTGCTGACTTTGCCGCCAGATTATCCATCGGGTCATGATCAGGGCCATAATTCATCCCAAGAACAATGGCTGTTTTTGCGTCTGGCCACATCGCCTGCGGCTGTTGGCGTTTTGCCGCCGTATCGCGAAGCCAGCCCATATCGCCTTCAAAGGCATCATCCAGAAACGCCGCCAGCCCTGCCCTGTTTACCGAGCCGATGTCTGCCGGACCAATGCCAGCCAGCAAAAACCCTTCATTAGCGGCGGCCTCGATCAACCAGCCGCGTGGGTCTTTATGGGCATTTGGCTTTGGATGCTGAATTGTCTTGCTCACAATGGTTCGATATCTCCCATTGCCTGCATCGCGTGAAAATTGGCTTCATAATCGGCAAAACTGCCAGCTTCGATCGCAAGCCGCATATCGGCCATCAAATCTTGATAATAGTGAAGATTGTGCCAGCTAAGCAGCATCAGTGACAAAACTTCTTCCGCCTTGAAAAGATGGTGAAGATAGGCACGGCTATAGCGCGAACAGGCCGGACAGCCGCAGGCTTCATCAAGTGGGCGCGGATCGTCGGCATGGCGGGCATTTTTCAAATTCACCGGCCCGCGGCGGGTAAATCCTTGTCCGGTTCGCCCAGATCTTGTTGGCAAAACACAATCAAACATATCAATACCGCGCGCCACCCCACCAACAAGATCAGATGGCTTGCCAACCCCCATCAGATAGCGCGGCTTGTCCTGCCGCATCAGCGGCGTTGTAACCTCAAGTGTTTCAAACATCGCTTTCTGCCCCTCGCCAACGGCAAGACCGCCAACGGCATAACCTTCGAAATCAATGTCTTCAAGGGCAGCAACAGACTCGGCCCGCAAATCAGGAAACACCGACCCTTGGACAATGCCAAACTGGCCATAACCGGTTCGTGCCTGAAACGCGCTGCGTGACCGTTTGGCCCATCGCATCGACAAAGCCATTGATTCAGCGGCAACCGGCTTGGTTGCCGGAAATGGCGTACATTCATCAAAGGCCATTGTGATGGTTGCATCAAGAAGATGCTGAATCTCGGTGGAGCGTTCGGGTGTAAGCCGGTGCTTGCTGCCATCAAGATGCGATTTGAAAGTCACCCCATCTTCATCAAGCTTGCGAAGCGGGCCAAGCGACATCACTTGAAACCCACCGGAATCTGTCAATAGCGGGCCATCCCATCCCATCATTTTGCGAACCCCGCCAAGCCGTGCAACACGTTCGGCTCCAGGGCGAAGCATAAGATGATAGGTATTTGCCAGAATGATGCTGGCACCGGTTGATTTTACCGAATCTGGCATCATGCCCTTTACCGTGGCGGCGGTGCCAACCGGCATAAAAACCGGCGTTTCAACCGCGTCCCATGCGGTCGTCAAACGACCCCGACGCGCCATGCCATCAGTGGCTTTCAGGGTAAACCCAAATTTTTCAGTTTGTTCAGACATGGCAAAATCCGTTGATTGATTTGAAAGCAGCAAGGCTGGTCATTATTGATCAGCTAAGGCCGCGATGCTGGTGATGATATCAGGAGATGGGTTGCGTGTCATAAAACAGGCATCGCCATAAGAGAAAAAGCGGTAATCATTGGCAATGGCATGGCGGTAAGCCATGGCAATTTTCTGCATGCCAGCAAAGGCGCTGACAAGCATCAGCAAGGTTGATTTTGGCAGGTGAAAATTCGTCAATAATGCGTCAATGACGCCAAATTCATATCCGGGTGTGATGAAAATATCGGTTTCACCGGCAAATTCGATCACCGCACCATGTTGCTGGTAACAGGCCTCAAGAATTCGCAGGCTGGTTGTGCCAACAGCAATGACCCGCCCGCCTTTGGCATGCGCCTTGGCAATTGCGGTTGCGGTTTCGGCGCTGATCAGGCCCCATTCACTATGCATCTTGTGATCTTTAATAACATCAGCTGTCACCGGCAGGAAAGTGCCCGCGCCAACATGAAGCGTGACTGGCAGAATGCGTGCGCCAGTGGCGGCAATGGCTTTGGCCAGATTATCGGTGAAATGCAATCCGGCTGTTGGCGCCGCCACCGCCCCACGATGGCGTGCAAACATGGTTTGGTAATCTTGCCGGTCGGCTGGTTCGGCACCATCTGGGCGGGCGATATAGGGCGGCAAAGGCATGCTGCCATAACGATCAAGACAGGCGTCAAGTTCAAGCCTTGTCAAACAAGCCGCAGTTGCCGGATTGATAAAGCCAAGCTCGACATCACCGCCCTCGCCGCGACCAAGCACCGTTGCGGCAAAATCATCCGCAAAAATAATCACATCATCAATGCGGCATTTCTTGGCCGGTTTGGCGAAAACACGCCAAATATGATCCGATTCACGTTTATGAAGCGTCACGCTGATTTTTGCCTGCCCGCGCCGCCCTTCAAGGCGGGCAGGAATCACTTGCGTATTATTGACAATCAAAACATCATCCGCACGAAGCAATGCTGGCATATCGCCAATATGACGATCGGCAATGCCATCACCTGACAGGTCGAGCAAACGGGCGGATTCGCGTGGATCAGCCGGTTTTGTGGCAATTTTTTCAACGGGAAGGCTATAGTCAAAGGCGTCGAGCTTCATAATATTTATCCGCCCAAAAACAAAGGCTAGTAAAGGAAAATTGGATTAAAACCGGATGATATCACCGTGAAAAACGGCCTATATGCCTATTCATAAATCTGGATCACACCATCGACATGGCCAGTCTCGGCAATCACCACAAGACATTGCACCCTCGATTCCAGCATTTTGGCCTCAGCCGTTCCCATCATCTCGTCAGGGCCAATGGTTAACGGCACTGGGCTGGCAACATCACAAACCTTGGTGCTTTTCAAATCGGCGCCATTGACCAGCAAGCGGCGTAAATCGCCATCGGTAATCACGCCGGATAATTTGTCACGGCTGCCAACCAATGCAAGCCCAAGACGGCCTTCAGTCATCACCAACAGCGCATCTTGAACCGATGCCGTTGCATCAACAAAAGGCAGGTTTTGGGATCGCATCTTATCACGAACACGCGTCAACAACCGGCGACCAAGCGCCCCGCCCGGATGGGTATTGGCAAAGTCGCTTTCTTGAAAGCCGCGAGCCTCCATCAGGGCAACAGCAATCGCATCACCGAGAACAAGCGAATTCAGACTGGATGTTGTTGGTGCCAGGTTCAACGGGCAAGCTTCGCGATCAACCGAGATATCAAGGCTGATTTCGGCACTTATTGCAATGACGCTTGACGGATTACCGGTCATTGCAATCAACCGCGCATCCAGTCTTTTGAAAGCAGGCAACAGCCGGACAATTTCTTCAGTACTGCCCGAATAGGATATCAATAGTACAATATCGCCGCGCCGCACCATGCCAAGATCACCATGAATGGCCTCGGCCGGATGCAAAAACAGTGATGGTGTTCCTGTTGATGCCAATGTTGCAGAAATTTTCCGTCCAATAATGCCCGATTTGCCCATACCGCAAACAACAACATGGCCGGTGCTAGACTTCATCAAATCAACAGTTTTGGAAAAATTCGACCCGAGACCGGCCTCAAGGCCTTTCAAGGCTTCGCGATAAGCAGAAAATAATGTCTTTGCCGATGCAATTACCTGATTGGTCAT
>CAJYBL010000165.1 GCA_913064995.1 uncultured Alphaproteobacteria bacterium | reverse complement strand
CCGCAGATTTGAGAATGCCTGACGCGCATTCACCTGACGCGCATTCAATGGATATGCCGAAAAGCAACTAGCATAGCCATCATGTGCACAGCCATCAGCTTAGAAGATGCCAGCATCTAATCCAGCCGCCACGCCAAGGCATAGATCGCTAACCTGCTCGCAAAAAGCGTCATTCCAATCGCCATGCAGGATTAAAGGTTCGGCCACCAACCGCCATTTCAGGCCGCTACAAATGCTTGTCAGGGCGCGCTTTGTTGCAGTGCCGTCCAATCCGGCGCGGATATAGATCGCAACTGGCTTGGCATCGCTTTGATCCAGCCAGTCATTATAACAACGATCAAACATATCTTTGGTCGCGCCAGCCATATATCCAATATTTTCTGTTGTGCCGATGATAAGCGCATCGGCGGCCAATAGATCGGGGCTAGTGATATCAAATGGCGAAAGACAGCGCGTCTTTACCTCACCATAATCATAACCATCATAACCAAGACAGGCATCAAGCCCCGCCTTGGCAAGCGCGATAGTATTTGGTGATGGCGTATGGGCAATGATCAATAGGGTTTTCGACATGGGTGAAACTTTAGGCTGTTTTGGCTATATTGCAATGACAGCCGACTTGTCGGTTCAATTTATGATATGCAGCTTGCAATGCAAGCAGCGCCGTAGCCAATGCTGGTTTTGGCAGGAAAGGGCAAATAGATATGAATAACCCCCTCGATCGGGCCGCGATTATCGCCGGTCTTGAAGACAGACAAGGCTGGCAATTGACGCCCGAAGATGCGTCTTTTCAAGTCATTGAAAAAACATATTTCTTTCAGAATTTTAATGCTGCTTTCGGGTTTATGGGGCGGGTTGCCCTGATTGCCGAACGCGCCAATCACCATCCCGAATTTCACAATCAATATCGTCAGGTCACGGTTCGGTGGGCAACGCATTCGTGCGGCGGCATTACCGCGCTTGATCTGGAAATGGCAAAGATTTGTGATCAGCTTGCCGTTGATAGCGGGTTAAAGGCCTAGGCCGATCCCGCTTGCGGCGGCGCGAGGCTTTCCATCACATCGCCCATTGAAGAATCCATAGCGCTACAAGACCAACCCCAATTGTGGTGATCATCTGCCGCGTAACCAAGGCCGCAATGATCGCCAGCGCGGCGGCAAACAGACGTGGATTATCCCAAAGGGCAATTGTCTGGTCTGCCGGATCAAGCAATATGGCAGGGACGATAATCGCCGTTAAAACCGCAATTGGCACAAACCCCAAAGCATCGACAAGCCATGGTGGCGGCCGATTGCTAATGCCATTGCTAAGCATGATAAAACGCGTTGCAAAGGTAAATAGACCTGTTGCAATCATGATGAACCAGATCATGATGTTGCTCCTGCTTGATGGTTAAGACGGCTGACAAGCCAGCCCGCCAAAATGCCGCAAATGGCAGCGATGATAAGCCATGAATTCCACGGCAATGGTTGGCCGATTATCGCGATGGTTCCAGCAGTCATCACGGCGGCGAGATCGGCGCGTGTTTTTAGAATTGGCGCAACAACAGCGATAAAGGTAAGCGGGATGGCGAATGACAATGACCATGAGTCGGGAATCGTGCCGCCAACCAAAACCCCAAAAATCGTTGCAAATTGCCAGCTCACCCACAGCAGCATACCGCTTCCAAGAAGGTGAAAATGTTGATTGGGGCCGGGTGGTTCATGCTGGAGTCGCCTTATCGAGATGGCATAGGCTTCATCGGTAAGCAAATAGCCCAGTAAAATACGCCATCGCAGCGGCAGGTGACGCAAATAGGCAGCGATGGATGCGCTGTAGAGAACATGGCGCAAATTGATAACGCAAACCGACCCACCAACGATCAAGGCTGGCACACCAGCCGCCCATAGCTGGGCAAATACAATTTGACTGGCGCCACCAAATAGGATGCTTGACATCAAGATTGTTTGCCACGGGGTCAGGCCGCTTTCAATGCCAAGAACGCCGAACACAAGACCAAAGGGCACGACGCCAAAAATAAGGGGCACTTCCTCACAAACGCCAGCCCAGAACTCGCTTCCCGCCGACCGATTTTGGCTAGCCGTTCGGTTGTTTTGGGCTTTTGGCATAGCAAAATTTCTTCATAAAAAAGAGGGGTTTTCCCGGTCAGCGGCATGATAGCGCAGGGTAAAGAATTAGCAAACAATTACCGAATCATTGGTGATGTGGGTGTGATATTTGATTCCCGGTAAATGCGTGTTTAGCAATCTTGCAATTCACGCTCGTTTTGGGTACTTCCTAAGGCCGGACTGAACCGATCATCCGAATATTTTGCCAAAGGCCAGCAATCATGATAGCTAATTTTCAATTTGCCGACCAAATGGATGTCGCTGGTAAAACCGTGCTGCTACGACTTGATGTTAATGTCCCGCTTGCTGATGGGGTGGTAAGCGACGATACCCGCATCCGGCGTGTTATGCCGGGGGTTCAATCCCTTCTTGAACGCGGCGCAAAAGTTGTTGTGCTGACGCATTTTGGCCGGCCGAAAGGCGCATTTGTGCCAGCCCTGACCGTGCGCCCTGTGGCGCAATCAATGGCTGGAATTCTTGGCCAGCCGGTGCCGGTGGAGAGTGACGTTATTGGCCCTGGTGGCAAAAAGGCCGTAGCGGCTTTGGCAGCTGGTGACATTCTGATGATGGAAAATCTGCGCTTTTACCCTGAAGAAGAAGCCAATGATCTGGCCTTTGCCAAAAGCCTTGCGGCACTTGGTGATCTTTATGTTGGTGATGCTTTTTCCTGTGCGCACCGGGCGCATGCATCGGTTGATGCCTTGCCGCGTTTGATGCCATCGGCGGCTGGACGGTCTTTTGCGGCCGAGCTTGAGGCGTTGAATGCGGCATTATCATCACCAGTGCGCCCACTTGGTGCCGTTGTTGGCGGTGCAAAAGTGTCGTCAAAGCTGGCCTTGCTGGAAAATCTTGTTACCAAGGTTGATGGGCTAGTGCTTGGCGGGGGAATGGCCAATACATTTTTGCTGGCGAAAGGAAAGCCAATCGGCGTCTCGCTTGCCGAGCCTGACATGGTGGATACGGCGCGCCGGATTATGGATGTTGCTGCTGCACATAATTGCCAGATCCTGCTTCCCCAAGATGTGGTTGTGGCGGTTGAATTCAAACTTGGTGCTGCGCATCGCCTTGCCAGCAGTGATGATGTTGCCGATGGTGAAATGATTTTGGATGCTGGCGCCGATTCGGTTGTAGCAGCAATTGCCTTTCTTGATCGCTGTTCGGCAATTGTCTGGAATGGGCCGATGGGCGCGTTTGAGATACCGCCGTTTGATGCGGCGACAACTGCATTGGCGCGTGCCGTTGCAACGAAAACGCAAAATGATGGATTGATGAGTGTTGCCGGTGGCGGTGATACGATGGCGGCACTTGCAAATGCTGGGGTGAATGACCAATTCTCCTATGTGTCAACCGCCGGCGGCGCGTTTCTTGAATGGCTTGAAGGCAAGCGTCTGCCCGGGGTTGAGGCATTGCGTATCAACTAGCCATTAATGTCATAAGGCGTTTGATCATTAGGCGCTGAGTTATAGGGCAGGGCTGGATTGCCAAAAGGACAAGCATCATGTTTTTCGATAATCCGTTTAAATCGCGTTTGCCAAATTCCGATGAAGCTTTGGCTGGTCGTGGCACCGCTGTTTTTGCTGGCGGCAATCATGCAGTCCTTGGTACTGCCCTGACCGGTTCTGTGCCGAAGGGGATGAAGCAGATTGTCCTTGGCCTTGGCTGTTTTTGGGGTGCCGAACGGCTGTTTTGGAAGCTGCCCGGTGTTCATGTCACGGCG
>CAJYBL010000164.1 GCA_913064995.1 uncultured Alphaproteobacteria bacterium | reverse complement strand
ATATTCATTCAGATAAACAAGAATGGCCTTTGTTAGCCGTTTTGACAAATCCTGCCGGTAGGATTTCTTATTCAAATTTGCCTCGTCTTTCCGGTTTGATAAAAAGCCCATCTCGACAAGCACCGATGGCATATCAGGCGCTTTCAAAACAGCAAAACCAGCAAACCGATGCCCGCGCTTGTCACCCCCTGGCAAATCACGAATCTGTTTTAAGATTGCCGCCGCAAACCGCGCCGATTGGTTCATTGACTCGCGTTGAAACATCCGCACCAGCGCGCCCGCTGCCTCGGGATCTTCGGCGGATAAATCCGGCCCACCAATCAGATCGGCGCTATTTTCCTGACGCGCCAAGGCAGCCGCTTCTTTGTCAGAGGCTTTATCTGACAGACTAAAAACCGAAATGCCCCGCGCCGATGACCTTGGCGCGGAATCGGCATGAAGCGAAATGAACAAATCGGCTTGATTTTGTCGCGCCAACCGGATGCGTTGGCGAAGCCGCAAAAACCGGTCGTCATCACGCGCCAAAATCGGGGTTATTTTGCCCGTGGCGCGCAATTGGCTTGCCAGTTCACGCGCCGCCGCCAAGGTGATGTTTTTTTCCGCCGTTCCTGCCTTGCCAAGCGCACCCGGATCTTTGCCACCATGCCCAGCATCAATAAAGACAACCCATTTTCGCGGCCGCAGTTTTGGCACAGCAAGTGCCACCGTGGCTGGTTTATTCGCATGGTGCGCCGGTTTCGATTTTGGCAATGGCATGGTCAATGGCTTGACCGTTTTCACCCGATCAGCATCTTTGACCATCGCGCGATCGGCAACAGCATTGCTTAGATCAACATTTGGGGTTTTTTCCAGCGCTGAGGATGCCACTAGAAACGCCGTTTTTCCGCGATCAAGAAGATCAATCACAAAACGGCTGCCGGCCCCTGCCGATGGAAGAGCAAAGACCCGAACGGGCGCTGCCGGTTTTTCAAGCTCGATCACCAACCGGCCGATTTCCGGCTTTGGATTTCCAAAACGATAGGCTGAACCGGGGGCGACTTGTAAATTGCCACGCCACGCCAGCTTATCCACATTCCAGCTAGTGTTGGGCATGTCAATTACTAGACGATAAGGCGATTGCAACAGCAGAAGGCTGGCTTTTAATGGGGCTTTGGTTTCGATCACAAGCCGCAATCCGGTGCGGTCATCAATTTTTACCGCGCCAACACGCATTCCGGTGACAGCATTTTCGGCAAAGGCCTGACCTGTTGCAGCCAGCACCAAGACCATTGCCAAGAGCAGGATAGAGCGGCCGATTGCGGCGAGCGTTGCCGTAAAGGTCATTATCATCCACATGTTAACCATTTCTGGCCTTCTTTGCTATCTCTGATCGTGGTCAACAGAACCTAACCCAAGCCTAGTTCGCGAAAAAGATAAATCATGCTAATTATCAAAACGGCATTACTTTGTTGGCAAAAAAGCTACAGCAGGTATATAAGGGAATTAAGTTCGAGGCAAAAGTTTCGTTTTTCTGTCGTGAGTGGCGCCAATGCGCCAACAGCAGAAAGCAAACAAACCGACACTTTTACCGCTGAACTGCAATTGAATTATTCACCTGATGGTGTTTATCTCGACTACCTTTGTTATGCTGCAATTATAAATGATCCTAATTATTGTGCCATGTCACTGACCACCAGCGAGCCATACTCATCAGGACATACAACGCGATTTGAAACCACCGGACTAATCTAAATGACTCAGCCAAACCGATCACATGACAAAAGCAGCCATTATGGCCACGGCTTTATGGTCGATACTGCGCGTGGATTTGGTCCAGATTCACAACACCTGCCATGCCTGATTAACACACTGTCTGAATTTGACAGCCGAACATGGTTGGCCGGGGAAAGACAAGTACATGACAAAAAGCCTTCTAATCGATGCACGCCAGGCCGAAGAAACGCGGGTGGTGCTGCTAAGCGGAACACGCATTGAAGATTTTGACTATGAAACAGAAAACCGGAAACAACTAAAAGGAAATGTCTATCTAGCGCGGGTCACACGCGTTGAACCGTCTTTGCAGGCCGCTTTTGTTGAATATGGTGGAAATCGCCAGGGCTTTCTGGCCTTTAGTGAAATCCACCCAGATTATTACCGCATTCCAATTGAAGACCGTGAAGCCCTGATTGAGGCCGACAGCGCCGAGAGCGACGATGACAGTGTTGAAGCTGGCTCTGACGGTGCGCCTGAAATCATTGGCGGCGAAGAGGCGGATGAAGAAGATATCCGGCCGAAACGTCAGGTAAAACGCTATAAAATTCAAGAAGTGATTTCGCGCAAACAAATCATGCTTGTGCAGGTCGCGAAAGAAGAGCGTGGGAACAAGGGTGCGGCTTTGACAACCTATCTGTCACTTGCTGGACGCTATTGCGTATTAATGCCCAATAACAATCGTGGCGGCGGCGTTAGCCGGAAAATCACCAATATTGTCGATCGCAAGCGGCTGAAAACAGTCGTTGGCGGGTTGGATATTCAAGCCGGAATGGCCGTGATCGTTCGCACTGCCGGTGCGAAACGCACCAAAACCGAAATTGCGCGTGATTTCACCTATCTGTCAAAATTATGGGACGACATCCGCGCGCGCACGCTTGAATCACAAGCCCCCTGCCTGATCCATGAAGAAGGCGATTTGATCAAACGGTCAATTCGTGACCTTTATACTAGCGAAGTTGACGAAGTATTGGTCGAAGGCGAAGAAGCCTATAAAGTTGCCCGCAACCAAATGAAGATGTTGATCCCAAGCCATCTTAAAAAGGTTCAGAAATATGAGGGCACACATCCAATTTTCCAGCATTTCAATGTTGAAAATCAGATGGA
Source organism: uncultured Alphaproteobacteria bacterium (assembly GCA_913064995.1). Lineage (GTDB taxonomy): Bacteria > Pseudomonadota > Alphaproteobacteria > Puniceispirillales > Puniceispirillaceae > UBA3439. The sequence goes on along the minus strand of CAJYBL010000164.1, from coordinate 1,015 downwards.
CACCATCCACAGCCCGCAGGTGACGTTGAAATCTGGCGGTTATCTGGTGATTAACCAAACCGAAGCGCTTGTCGCCATTGACGTGAATTCAGGTAAATCAACGCGCGAACGCAATATCGAAGAAACCGCGCTGAAAACCAACCTTGAAGCCGCCGAAGAATTAGGGCGCCAGCTTCGGCTTCGTGATCTGTCTGGCCTTATTGTTGTCGATTTCATTGATATGGAAGAAAACCGCAATCAACATGCGGTTGAACGCCGGATGAAAGATGCAATGCGCAATGACCGCGCACGGATCCAGATTGGCTCGATTAGCCATTTCGGACTTCTTGAAATGTCGCGCCAGCGGCTGCGGCTAAGCATCAATGAATCAATCAGCAATCTTTGCCCGCATTGTGAAGGCACGGGCCGCGTCCGGTCGATTGATACCGCTGCCCTGCAATTACTGCGGTCAATCGAAGAAGAAGCGCAAAAAGGGAAAATGGGCGAATTACATATCACCGCCCATCGGGATGTGGTGCTGTTTATCTTGAACCACAAACGAAGCACAATTGCCGAGATTGAAGCACGGTTTGGCCTTTTGATTGTTTTGCTGTCTGATGACAGCTTGATCGCCCCAGAATATAAGGTTGATCGTGTTGGCTGGCAGGGCAAAACCCAAGCCAAACAACTATCACGCCAGCCGCAGCAGCCACGCCATGCCAATAATAATGTCAAACCGTATACGAGCGATTCTGATAAAGATGACGCGAGTGAAAGTGAAGCCAATGCGGCCCCTCGTCCGGAAAATGACGAAACCGGCAATGAAGATGGTGGCGCTAAACGGCGGCGGCGCGGACGGCGCGGCGGTCGGCGTCGGCGTCGGCGCAATGGTGAAGACGGCCAAACTGGTGACAATCAGACTGGTGACAATCAGGCAGCATCAGCGCCAAATAGTGAAGATCAAGCTGCTGCCAGCAGCACCGACACCGCAACCGATGCCTTTGCGGCGAATGACGACGCGGCACTAAAGGCCAAA
>CAJYBL010000163.1 GCA_913064995.1 uncultured Alphaproteobacteria bacterium | reverse complement strand
GCGATCGAGTGACGGCGAATAAAGTTCGATAATGCGCGCCTTGATGCCTTGTGACGTCAGCGAGAGCGGCTGAACCAGCAAGCGTTCGCCCGGAAGGCTGGCCGGAACAAATACATCATGTTCGGCTTCGCTGTAATTATGGGTGTAAAACGCTTTGGCAACGCCATCGCCGCGCCCGCCAATATGGCTGATTGTCACCTCGATTGGCGGCGCATTGCGAGGCAGGCGGCCAGCCATCTGGTTAGATTTTGCCGACCGTTTCTTGCTTGGCTTTCGGTTGGATTGGCGTGCCATTTGCTGATCGCCCTTACTGCTTAAATGTGAAATGCGCCATTTGCGCAAGAAAGAAAACACCCAAATAAAAAATGCTAAGTAAAAAAAATGCTTAATTATAGGCGACCAACAAACCATACCACACGTCCTATGATATGTACCTCATCAATCCGCCGCTGGTAACTGCTTTAGGCCGAATTTTCCGAAGAAATGCGAAGCATTAGCGGTGTGGGCTGGGAATAATTTCAATGCGTTTGGCAACAAGACCAACACCATCATCAAGAATGCAAATATCTGGCGGTGACAGGTGGGTCTGACTGCAATTAATCACGGCAATTGGCAGGGGGCGGCTGATGAAGCCGAAAACAGCCTTTGGGCGCGTCAAACACCGCGCCGTTCCACCGATATTGCTGCACGGCTTTGCGGTTTGCATAAGCGGTAAAAAAAGATGGCGTTAAAAGATGCCTCTTATCAGGCGCAGATAATTGGACGCAGGTGATTCGGTGACTAATTTTGCCGCGCTGCTGAAAACCTAGCGGCGGCACCAAGTGCGGCGATGATGGGCATCTGGCTTTGATCGGGTGATGACAGCCGCGACAGCGCGGCAGTGGCGGCATTGGCATAATCGCCAGCAATCGCAATCGACCGGTCAATTGCATTATGGCGGGCAAGAATGGCCTGTGCGGTGGCAAGATCGCCATCGGCAGAATTGCCATCACCCATTGTGCGTTGCCAAAATTCACGGTCATTTGCATCGCCATCCTGCCATGCCAGAATAACTGGAAGCGTGATTTTCTGATCGATGAAATCATCGCCGGTATTTTTGCCCATGGCACTGCTGCTGACACCATAATCCATTGCATCATCCATGAGCTGGAATGCCAGCCCAAGCTGCAGCCCGTAATCATGCATCACCGCAACATCATCATCATTTGCGCCTGCCAGCTTGGCACCTGCGGCGGCGGCGGCGGCGAATAAAATTGCTGTTTTGCCGGTTATCACATCTAAATAGGTATCTTGCGGCGTGTCGGGCATGCCAGCGATGGTCATTTGTTTGATTTCGCCTTCGGTGATCCGCGCTGATGCATTTGCCAGTTGGCCAAGAACCGCAATATCACCAGCCTCAACCATCAACTCAAAGGCGCGGGCAAACAGAAAATCACCAACCAGAACCGAGGCTTCATTTCCCCAAAGCGCATTTGCCGTATCGCGGCCACGTCGCAAATTTGATCCATCAATCACATCATCATGAAGAAGCGTCGCCGAGTGGATGAATTCAACGGCGGTTGCCAGCCCCACTGCATGCGCGCTGCCACCGGTAATTTGCGCTCCGGCAAGTGTCATCATCGGACGGATGCGTTTGCCGCCAGCGGCAATCAAATGTCCGGCCAGTTCGGGGATCAACGGCACATCGCTGGCAAGCCGCTGCAAAATCATTGCATTGACGGCTTTCATATCATCGGCAAGCAGATTGACTAATGGGTCAAGCGAAACCAGTTCGCCGTGATTCTTGATCGGAGTATTAGCACTCATTCTTTAAACCCAACAAATGGCTATTTGCCATCTTCTTATAGAAAATATGTATTTGCGCAATTTAAAGCCAATGGGCATTTTAACTACAGCTTCGCCGCGCTAGCCATTGGCGGCGAAAGCAGATGACTGGCTGAAACCTCTCCCATTTACTACGATGCCGCATAACCGCCTAGCAAGGAAAAAAGGCCAATCCACGGAGAATTTTGTCGTTGCAACGCTTGGTAATTCGCCAAAAATGCGGCATGATGCGGCTTTATGGAACATCTCGTTAGCACAACTAATAATGTGCGCTTGTCATTTTTGCTGGCGCTGTTGCGTGATGCAGGCATCAATGCGCATGTGTTTGATGCAAATATTTCGGCGCTTGAGATTGGCATTGGGGCTTTTCCGCGCCGGATTATGGTGCCAACGAAACGGCTTTTGGCGGCAAAAACGCTGCTTGAGGATGCAAATGAATTTTATGATGATTGATCATGGTCGTTTGTCCGGCGGCTGGCAGCAAAACCAGCCGATTCAGCTCCTGTTACGGGCAAAAAAAACATGAGCCAAGATCCGACAATTGGAAATGATGCTAAAACAGGCGATGGCGCACCGCCTGATGGCCTTGATGATCTGGCGGTAACGCATGATCATTTGCTTGGCAAAACCGTGTCGGTTATGCAGCCAAAAAGTGGGTTTCGTGTTGGCACTGATGCGGTACTTCTGGCGGCAGCGATTGGGGTTAATCGTGGCCGTATTCTGGATATGGGAGCAGGGGTTGGCGGGGTCAGCCTGTGCTTGGCGCGGCGGCTTAATGCGGTGCAGATAACCGCAATTGAGATTGATCTGGTGATGGCGGCACTGGCGCAACGGAATGTCGCAGCCAATGGTTTTGATGACCGGATTCGTATTCTGCGCGATGATATTGCCAAAATGCCACCAGTTCTGGCGGGCAGTTTTGATCATGTTGTTAGTAACCCGCCCTATCATTACGCAACCGGCACAAGGCCGCGCGACAAACGGCGGGCTTTGGCCCATATCGGTGAATGTCTGGTGCTTGGTGATTGGGTTGCATCAGCAATGTGGGCGGCAAAACCGCGCGGACGGATCAGCTTTATTTGCCGGGCTGATCGGGCGGATGAATTAATCCATCTTTTTACCATAGCGGGCGCTTCAGAAATTCTGCAATTCCCGCTTTGGCCGCGGCCAATGGTGCCGGCTGGGCGGGTGATCATTCAGGTCCGCAAGGCGGTGTCTGGCCCGGGCGCGATTTTACCCGGTCTTATCATGCATAATGATGATGGCAGCTTTACCGAAGCCGCTAGCCGCATTATGAATGGTGAAGGTCTGTATATGGTGCATCCTGCCCGCAGGGTTTAGGCGTGATCGGCAGTAATGCCAGATGAAGGGAAATAGGCGAATGGGACCTTTGTCCAAAATAATGTTTTGGCGGCGGCGCAGGTCGGTTGTGCCGGTGGTGCGCTTAAGTGGTGTGATATCGCAATCTGGCAGTCTTGGGCGGCGCGGCCTATCGCTTGAATCGGTTGAGCCGCAATTGAAAAAGGCCTTTTCGATCAAGCGTGCCAAGGCGGTAGCCATCATCATTAATTCGCCCGGAGGCTCGCCAGTGCAATCATCATTGATTGGCCAGCGCATTCGTGACCTTGCCAACCGCGCCGATGTGCCGGTTTTGGCTTTTTGCGAAGATGTGGCGGCGAGTGGCGGCTATTGGCTGGCGGCATCAGCCGATGAGATTTATGCCAATCCGGCATCGGTGATCGGGTCTATTGGGGTGATATCGGCCGGTTTCGGTTTTGATAAAGCCATTGCCAAGCTTGGCATTGACCGGCGGGTTTACACCGCTGGCGAGGCCAAAATGACGCTTGATCCGTTTCAGCCTGAACGTGATGAAGAAATTGGCCGGCTGAGAGGATTGCAGGCTGACATTCACAAACAATTTATCAGCCATATCGAACAGCGTCGTGGGTCACGGCTAAAAGGCGCGCATGATGAATTATTCAGCGGCGCGTTCTGGACAGGCCAGCGTGCGCTTGAATTTGGGTTGATTGACGGGCTTGGTGAATGCCGCCGAACATTGCTTCAACGTTTTGG
>CAJYBL010000162.1 GCA_913064995.1 uncultured Alphaproteobacteria bacterium | reverse complement strand
CGCCTTTTTTTGTCTTGTTCGTTTCTTGTTGCGGCCTATTCAGCGGTTTCAGCAGCGGCTTCAGCAGCAGCAGCTTCAAGATCAGCACCGGTTTCCTGATCAACACGCTTCATTGAGAGCTTTACCTTGCCACGGTCATCAAAGCCGATGACCTTGACCTTTACCGTGTCACCATCTTTACAGATATCGGTGGTTTTTTCGGTACGGCCATTTTGCAGCTCGGAAATATGAACCAGCCCGTCTTTTGCCCCAAGGAAATTGACGAACGCCCCGAAATCAACCGTTTTGACTACAGTGCCGTTATAGATCACGCCAAGCTCTGGCTCGGCAACGATATCACGAATCCGCGCAACAGCGGCTTCGCCTGATGGGCCTGAAACGGCTGCAACCTTGACGGTGCCATCATCTTCGATATCAATCTTGGCACCTGTTTCTTCACAGATTTCACGGATGATTTTGCCACCCGGGCCAATGATGTCGCGGATTTTATCAACCGAAATTTTCAAGGTGGTGATCTTTGGCGCGCTATCGGCCAAATCATCACGCGCCGAGGTCAATGCCTTGGCCATTTCATCGAGAATATGAATCCGGCCATCGCGTGCCTGATCAAGTGCAATCTGCATGATCTCAGGCGTGATTGATGTGATTTTGATATCCATCTGCAATGAGGTCACACCATTTTGTGAACCAGCAACTTTGAAATCCATATCGCCAAGATGATCTTCATCACCAAGAATATCGGACAGAACGGCAAAATCATCACCTTCTTTGATCAATCCCATCGCGATACCAGCAACCGGACGTTTCAATGGCACGCCAGCATCCATCATCGCCAATGAACCACCACAAACGGTCGCCATTGAAGATGATCCGTTTGATTCGGTGATTTCAGAAACAAGCCGGATCGTGTACGGAAATTCGTCTTTGGTTGGCAGCAACGGACGAAGCGCACGCCATGCCAATTTTCCATGACCAATTTCACGACGACCAGGCGAACCAACACGGCCAGCCTCACCAACTGAATATGGCGGGAAATTATAATGAAGCATGAAGCTAGACCGGCTTTCACCAACCAATGCATCAATGATTTGTTCATCCTGACCCGTGCCAAGCGTGGCAACAACCATCGCCTGTGTTTCACCGCGGGTGAACAAAGATGATCCATGCGCCCGAGGCAGGAACCCAGCCTCGGCAACAATCTGGCGAACTGTCTTTGTGTCACGACCATCAATCCGAACGCCGGTTTTCAAAATCGCACCACGAACAACATCGGCTTCCATGCCTTTGATCAGGCCACCAACAAGAACTGCATCATAATCATCGCCAAGCGCGGTCTTTGCTTCGGCGCGAACCTCATTCAAAGCTGCCTGACGATCGGTTTTATCGGCAATTTTATAAGCGGCTTCAAAACCCTTGGCAAAACCCTTTAGAACCTTGTTGATATCAGCAATTTCTGCTGGCTCTTCGGGAAGCGCACGGGGTTCTTTTGCACATGATTCGGCCAGTTCGATAATGGCATCAATCACCGGCTTGACAGACTGGTGACCAAAATTCACCGCGCCAAGCATGATTTCTTCTGACAGTTCCTTGGCTTCTGATTCAACCATCAAAACGCCTTCATGCGTTCCGGCCATGATCAAATCAAGTTCGCTTTCATCCATCTGATCGACGGTTGGGTTCAAAACATAGGCTCCATCAATCCAGCCAATGCGCGCTGCGGCAATCGGGCCAAAGAACGGCACACCTGATAAGGTCAAAGCTGCCGAAGCACCAATCATCGCGGCGATATCAGGATTATTTTCCATATCATGCGCCAGAACGGTACAGATAACCTGAGTTTCACATTTAAATGATTTCGGGAATAACGGACGGATCGGGCGGTCAATCAAACGGCAAACAAGGGTTTCATTTTCCGAAGGACGGCCTTCACGCTTGAAAAAGCCGCCGGGGATTTTGCCCGCTGCGAAGGCTTTTTCCTGATAATTGACGGTCAATGGGAAAAAATCCTGACCAGGCTTTGGGCTTTGCGCCGCAACAGCTGTACATAATACTTTTGTCTCACCAAGGCTGACCATAACGGCGCCATCGGCTTGACGGGCAACTTTACCGGTTTCAAGAACCAGCTTTGTACCGCCCCATTCCAATTCTTTGCGGAATAACTTGAACATCTATTTCATCTCTTTCATTTCATCTCAACGCCAGCAATCCAGCGAGAGAACAGCAAAAATACAACGCACATCCTCATGATGAACATTGCTGTGACAAAGGAATTAAAATGTTTTGAAGGTTGTCTCGTCGTGCCAGCGCTCTGTCTGCATCTGGTTGTCGGGGGCACCCTCAATCGGCCTTGTTCGTGCCCTGTTAATTCCTAATCCCTTTGATCACGGCTGTTCTCGCACGCAATCTTGAAAAAAGCAAATAAAATGCGCCACATGCAAAAACCGCCCTACCAATGGCAGGACGGTTTTTTTAGGCTTTCTGTGAAGAAGGCTTAGCGGCGCAAGCCTAACTTCTCAATCAACGCCTTATAAGTCGCAACATTGCCCGACTTGATATAGTCAAGAAGACTGCGACGCTGGCCAACCATGGCCAAAAGGCCGCGGCGTGACCCGAAATCTTTTTTATGATCTTTTAGATGCTCAGTCAGGTTGCGAATGCGCTCAGACAAAATAGCCACCTGAACTGATGCAGATCCTGAATCCTTGTCGTTTTTGCCAAACTCAGCAATTAGCTCGGCTTTACGTTCCTGCGTAATCGACATCGAAACCTCCTATTTGGGTTCAAGTTAAATATTCAGCACACGAACAGGACAGACCGCGCCAGCCTTTACCACCACCAAAGCCACCGGACGATCGCCCTCCATGGCGATAGCGGTTGCACCGGTCAAAAGTGCTTGAAATCGATCCTGTGCTGATGCACTGATCGCCGGAAGCGTCTGACCATGGCGAAGCTTGGTTGCCTCATTCCCTGAAATGGGTAGCGCCGGGATGTCGTCCAGCGCACTCACAACAGGATGCAAATGCTCTAAAGCGGCGGCACTATGCGGCAGCTTCTCTAAAAAATCCAGTGAAATCGCATGATCGGCATGAAATTGTCCGACTGACAGCCGCCGAAGCGCGGTGACATGCGCTGCCGTACCAAGATCGCGCCCAAGGTCGCGTGCCAATGCCCGAATATAGGCGCCTTTGCCACAAGCAACATAGAATCGGGCATGGTTCTGATTTGAGGCAATGCGGCGAAAGGATTCGATATAAATCGGCCGCGGTTCCAGCGTGATCACCGCATCATCATCGCCTGCCTTTCGCGCCAAATCATAGGCGCGCTTGCCATCAACCTTAATTGCCGAATAGACCGGCGGTACTTGTTGGATATGGCCTTGATAATGCGCCAGCGCCGAATCAATCACGGCCGCATCCGGGCGGTGACCCGACTGGCAGGTAACACTGCCTTCGCCATCATCAGTGCTGGTTTCGCTTCCCCAGGCCAATTCAAATTCATAGGATTTCTGCTGGCCCATGGCAAAAGATACGGTTTTAGTAGCTTCGCCAAGGGCAATAGGAAGAACACCGCTTGCCAGCGGGTCAAGCGTGCCACCATGGCCGGCTTTTGCAGCGTCAAAAACCCGCCTGACAATCGCCACTGCCTTGGCCGAGCTTATACCTTTTGGTTTATCAAGGTTAACCCAGCCATGAATTGGCTGTCCGCGTTTGCGTGCCATCGCACAATCAGCCTTGGCGGATGGCGGCAAAAAGCTCGTTCATCCGCGCTGCATTTTCAAAGCTTTCATCGAGCAGAAACCGCAGGCGCGGGGTCCGCCGCAAATGAACTTTTTTGGCAACAAATGACTGGATTAAAGGTGCCAACCGGTTCAAGGCTGGCAAAACAACCTCGACATTGACCCCTCCAAGCGGCATTGTATAG
>CAJYBL010000161.1 GCA_913064995.1 uncultured Alphaproteobacteria bacterium | reverse complement strand
GCGCAAACCCGCACGCGGAGCTCTTGCCATCAGAAAATGCCGTGCCGCATGCTCAGCAACGCCAAACCAGTCATGATAGAAATCTACCGGAAGCTGGGTCTTGGTAAAGCGGCTGGCCATATCCAATGCTAGATCAACCGCATTTAATTCGATATGGGCAATGGCATGATTAAAGCGCTTTCAATGTCTCCAGAACATCGGCTGCATGACCGGCAACCTTTACCTTTGGCCATACGGCGGCAATCTTGCCATCACTGTCGATGATAAAACTGGCGCGCTGAATGCCCATATATGTTTTGCCATACATTGATTTTTCAACCCAAACACCAAATTCTTCGCAAAAGCTGGTTTCGTGATCAGCGCCCAATAGGCAGGTCAGGCCATATTTGGCACGAAATTTTGCCTGTTTGGCTGGTTTGTCTTTGGAAACACCAATTACCAAGGTATTTTGCGCGGTAAATTCATCGTGAAGGTTGGAGAATTGTCCCGCTTCGGCAGTGCAGCCGGAGGTGCCGGCGCGCGGAAAGAAGAACACGACCACTTTTTTGCCATCTTGTTCGGCTAGTGAAAACATTCCGGTATCGGTTGGAATCGACAAGGCGGGGGAATAATCACCGATCGCAAGCATAAAATGTCCTAATCATTTGCATTGGCGCTGGAATTGTAGCGCGCTTTGTTTGTTGGTTGAGGTCTTATCGATGAAAGATAATATTTTTCTGCTAGATCGCAAGACAGCCAGTGTTGGGCATGGTAAACAAAAGCAAGATTTGAAGCGATAGAGGATGCGGCGTGTTTGCTGATCGACATTTTACCCCCATAGGCATTTTCAAGATTTTTGTGATCACTGTCTTGTTGCTGGCAACGATGATTTTTGGGGCTGGTTATGTTTATGTGAACCAAGCTGGTGGCCTTCGCCGTCTTCTTGAATCCGAATTGTCGCGCATGGTTGGCAATGGCTCGGCCTCGGTTGGCGATGCGCGGCTTAATTTTGCGTTATCGCGCCACCCGCTTCAGCTTGCCGCGGAAAATATCGTCATTAATCTTGAAGGTGACCAAATCGACCTGCCAAATGTCGAAATCGGCTTTGGTCTGACAAGCCTTTTTGATGGTCGGCCAGAAACGATTTTGCTGCGTGGGATCAAGCTTGATCTGGTGAAAAAAGCCTCAGGCTGGTCTGGTTCGCCAGCAATTATTTTTCTCGATCAGCTTGCCAAACAATCAAATCAGCTTGAAACCGGCAAGCCAAGATCAGGTGGCAGTCAAAATCGCCTTGATGGGGTGAAATTGATTGCGATTGAAACTGATCGGCTGTCGCTCTCGCATGAAACCGGCGCTTTGCCAAAGCTGGTTTTCGCTGATGTTTATATTGATGTGACCTCGGGTGATGATGGCGCTGTTGCCGGCAGCTTGCGGGCGCAACGGCTGGCAAGCGATGACGCGGCTGCGGGTAGCTTTACCCTGTCATTTGATGGCTGGCCCAGAAGCGATTCTTTTGCGTTTGATATGAGCGCATCTGATTTGAATACAGCCGATATCAGCGGTTATATTGACCGGCTTCCTGCCGCTTTGCACCAGATTGGCGTTTTATCAGGGCACCTTAGCCTTGAGATGAAAGACGACCTGTTGACCAAGCTGAACGCTGATGTTGCGCTGGTTGATGGCATGCTTGGCATTCCGGGTATTGGACGCGATGTGGCTTTTGATACGGCTGATCTGGTGTTTTCTTACAGCCGACCCAACGACAATTTAATGGTTAGCAAAGCGGCATTGAATTTTGCCGATCAGCGGCGATTATCTTTCGATGGCGCGGTGACCAATTTCCATACCCGATCTGCCAATATAAAAGGCATGATCGAGGCCAATAATCTGCCGATTCAATCATTGCTCGATGGCTGGCCTGATCCGGTGGCGGCTGATTTGAAACAGACTTTGCGGCAACGCTTTAGGGGCGGCCAATTCAAATTTGTCAAAGCTGAATTTCTAGGTGCCTTTGTACCTGAAACCAGCGCTTTAACATTATCTAGGCTTGGTCTTGAAAGCCGGTTTTCTGGCGTTCGGGCAAATTTTGCCAGCGGTCAATATAAACGTCTTGTCGCAACGATTGGCGGCGCATTAGGCATGAATGTTGGCAAAGGTGGGCAGATTCAGGATGTTCTTGTCGATCTTGAAATGACCGATGGGTCAATGCTTCTTGACGGTTACGAACGGTCGGTCGATCTGGTATCTGGACAATTAAAATCGACGCTTCGGGGCGATGTGGCGGCAATAGAAAATCTGGCATTCAACATGGGGAACGCTGGAAAATTTAATCTTGGTGGCAGCTTTGAAATTGGTGATGAATGGACGCTTCGTGATTTACAGCTAGATTTGAATGTGCCGGATATGAATGCGGTATTATTTTCAGCATTATGGCCAAAATGGGCTGCACCTGAAACAGCGTTATGGATGGCGGAAAATATTCCGACAGGGCGAGTTCGTGACTCAAAATTATCATTTGCGGCTGATCTTGGTGCGGCCAAAGGGGTACGCAAAATCTATAATGTTGAGGGCAATCTTAAATTGCGCAATGCTGAATTGATCTGGGCCAAAGGTGCGACAGCTATCACCGATCTTGATGCTGATCTTTATTGGAACAATGATGCGTTTACCGCCAGCTTTCTAACCGGACGTATTGACGATATTGCCTTGCAGCGTGGCCGGATTGTCATTGAGCCGGTGCTTGACGATATCCAGAAAAACGCAATGATTTCGTTGAATGCCAAAGGCGCAGCCAGCACGGCGATGGATTTGGCTCGCCAAGCTGGATTGTCACAATATGGCAGTTTTGACTTCAGCAAAATCAAAGCTGATGGTGAAGTCGAATTCAGCCTTGAAGCCGCTTTGCCGCTTGGCAAGTCCATGACGCTAGCTAATCGTATCCAGAAACTAGATGCCACGATAAGCAATGGCTCGTTCCGCAATCTGCCAAACCAGATGAATGTTGATGATGCCGAACTTGTGATGAATATATCCGCCGATAATAGCCAGATTACCGGCACGGCGACTGTCTATGGCGCGCCAAGCGAATTCAGCCTCGAAATTGATCACCAAAAACGCCATGTCGAACTGGTTGGGCAAACCCCGCCATCAGCATTGCTTGCCTCGGCAATCGCCAAGATATTTGACCTCGATATTGCTGGATCAATTGGCGGTAAAATTGTGTATTCCGGTGACCCGTCAATGGACGAAGCAAAGATCGGGATGACGGTTGATCTTAGCAGCGCGTCAATTAATGTGCCGAAATTGAACTGGGCGAAATTACCAGCCGAGGATGGCCGCGCAACAATGACCATCCTGCTTCGCAAGGGTGAAGTGGCGTCATTGCAAAATATCGATGTGGCCGCTGGCAGCTTGTCGGCACAAGGTCAAATTGCCTTTGATACAAAGGCCAAGATACAAGCCGCATTTTTCGAACGTGTTGCTTGGCCGGGAAATGATATTCGTGATTTAATTATCGAGCGCAATGCCGAATCATCATGGAAAGTCGGTGCAACAGCGCGGCTGGTAAATCTTGTGCCGTTTCGTCGCAATGAAGGGGTCAGTCGTGATGAAACACTGATCTTTGATTTTACCGCTGACCAAATTGTTGTAGATAATGAAATTACCCTGTCGGGTCAATTATCGGGCAATCGCACGAGTGATGGTATGGGCGAGGCTCAATTTCTGGGAACCATGCTTGTTGATGGAGCGCCATTGATTACCGAAGCCGATCTGGAAATGGGGTTTGGGATAAATGGCGACAGGATCACTGGCACTGGCCTTATTGGTGGTGGTGAAGTCAATCTGAGCTTTACTGCAAAGACAAAGACTGATCCAAAATTGGTGATCGAATCCGAAAATGCTGGCCGTGTATTATCTGGATTGAAAGTGACGGATACCGTTCGTGATGGCCAATTGC
>CAJYBL010000160.1 GCA_913064995.1 uncultured Alphaproteobacteria bacterium | reverse complement strand
TTGCCGATTGGTTTGCCAGCATCGAGATTTGACTATCAAGAAGCGCGCAATCAATATGCTGGCCAATACCGGTACGACTGCGATAGGCCAAGGCTGCAAGTGCCGCATTGGCGGCAAACATTCCGGTGAATAAATCACATACCGCAACCCCCACCTTCATCGGACCGCCGCCTGGGCTGCCGTCAGGCTGGCCGGTAATGCTCATCAGCCCGCCCATGCCTTGGATCAAAAAATCATATCCTGATCGGTGAGAATAGGGGCCGGTCTGGCCAAATCCGGTGATCGAACAATAGATGATCCCCGGATTAAAGGCGGCGATTGACGCATGATCAAGACCGTATTTTTGCAATCCGCCGGGTTTGAAATTCTCGATCAAAATATCGGCCTTGGCCGCCAATTGACGAACCAGATCGGCACCGTCTTTGGTTGAAAAATCAATCGTCACTGACCGTTTATTGCGGTTACATGCGCTAAAATAGGCAGCATCATCGCGGCTGCCATCGGCATTTTTGGTAAAAGGCGGCCCCCATTTGCGCGTGTCATCGCCGCCATCGGGATTCTCAACCTTCACCACATCTGCGCCAAGATCGGCAAACATCTGGGCGGCATAGGGGCCAGCCAGAATCCGGCTAAGATCAAGCACTTTAATGCCGGCAAGCGCCATCGGCGTATCACTATTCGTCATCATTCATCCTGTTGTGTTGGCCAGATTGACGGGCATCTGCCGCGCTGCCGCCTTTGGGCGATGCGGGCAAAGCATTTCAAACTGACCATATTGCGTAAACTTGCTGATTTTCAATTTACAGCCTATGGGAAAATTGGCAGGCTTACCATTAGCTAATTTACAAAATATGGCGGCGCTAGCCAGCCTGCCATCATCTCAATTACATGGATATATTATGGATTTTTCGCTTACTGCTGAACAGAAAATGCTTCAAGACACCGCAAGCCGCTTTGCCGCGGATGAATTGCCAGCCCATGCTAAAACCATTGAAGAAAATGATACGCCGCCAACGCTGGCGCTTCGCAAACGGTTTGCCAAAATGGGCTTCATGGGAATTAATCTGCCAACCGAATATGGCGGTGCTGGCCTTGGGCATTTTGAGGCGGTGCTGATTCTCGAAGAGTTGGCAAAAATTTCGGTTGCTGTGGCCTTTCCGGTATTTGAGGCCAGCTTTGGCCCAGCTTTGGCCATTGCGCATTTTGCGCCTGAGGCGCTTCGTCAGCGCATTCTTCCCAAAGTCTGTTTAGGCGAAATGGTTGTTGCCGTATCAATGTCAGAACCGCAGGCTGGCACCGCGCTAACCGATTTGAAAACAACCGGCAAGCGCGATGGTGATAAAATCATTGTAAACGGCAATAAACGCTGGTGTTCAGGCGGTGGTCATGCTGATGCCTATGTTGTCTATTGCCGCCTTTCCGATGCGCCCGGCGCCAAAGGCATTGGGGCGGTTCTGGTTGAAAAAGGCGCTGATGGATTTAGCTTTGGTGCGCCAGAATCACATATGGGTTGGCGCGGCATTTCAAGCGCCGATATGTATTTCGATAATGTCGAAGTGCCTGCCGATAATATCATTGTTCCGGCGGGTGGCTTTAAACAATTGATGGAAGCTTTTGATCTTGAGCGTTGCGGCAATACAACAATGAGCCTTGCTTGTGGTCAATCCGCCTTTGATTATGCGCTTGCCTATGTTCAAGAACGCGAACAATTTGGCAAGCCAATCATTGATTTTCAGGCCGTCCAATTGCAAATTGCACAGATGAAGATGAAGCTTGATGCGGCGCGGCTGTTGCTTTATCGCGCGGTCAATAATGCCGAACAGGAATTGCCTTCAATTGCCGATAGTTCAATCGCGAAATGCTACGCCAATGAAATTGCCCGCGAGGTTGCCAGTGCCGCCGTACAGCTTATGGGCGGCTATGGCTATTCAAAATCATATCCGATGGAACAGAAAATGCGCGACGCATGGGGATGGGGCATTGCTGGCGGATCAATTGATATTCAGAAAATAAATATCGCCGCCGCGCTTGTTGGAAGACGGTTTAATCAACGTGCCTAGCCGCTAGTCGTGCCAAATTCTGCCAAACGCATTGACCCAATTCGCATGGCATAATTTGGTCATTAAATTGGCATTATATCCATGTGCTGTCATGGCGCTTCGCAACGCTGGTAGACCCGCAGCATTGCCAATTGCCTGCGGCACCGTCGTGCCGTCAAAATCCGACCCAAGCCCAACGCGGTCTTCGCCAAGATGTTCGATCAGATGATCAAGATGGCGAAGCATGATATCAAAACCCGTATCGGCTTCCATTCGGCCATCGGGGCGCAAAAAGGCAACTGCAAAATTCAGCCCAACCATGCCATCACTTTCGGCAATCGCAGCAAGCTGGCGGTCGGTAAGATTGCGCGAATGTGGGCTAATTTCATAAGCATTGGAATGTGTTGCCACCAATGGTTTTTGCGAAATTTTGGCAACATCCCAAAACCCCGCCTCATTCAAATGCGACAGGTCAATCAAGATGCCATTCGCGTCACAATAGGTGACAAGCCGTTTGCCATCATCGGTTAGACCCGGGCCGATATCGCCGCTGCTTGGATAGCGAAATGGCACACCATGACCAAATCTGTTTGGTCTGCTCCAGACCGGCCCGATTGATCGCAATCCGGCGCGACGAAACATATCCAGATGATAGAAATCCCGATCAATTGGTTCGGCGCCTTCAATATGCATGATGGCCGCAATCTTACCATTATCCAAACAGGATTGAAGCATGGCCGTGCTGGTGCAGATTTTCAGATATCCTGCCTGTTCCATGCGGTGCAGAATAGCCGCCTGCGCCAAGGCCACTGGCACGGCATGATCAGGGGCGATTTCTGACGGCAATGGCAAATCATAAACTGGCAAATTCATTTGCGTCGTTTTGACATCCATATCGATTGGCGATGGCACCCAGATCGCAAAAAACCCACCCGCAAAACCGCCTTTGCGCATTTTGTCCGCATCAAGATGCCCCGGCATTCCAGTGATAAATCGGTCGATATCAACTGGCGCATCCATTGATAGGCCGGCATCATATAACAGCGATAAAATATCGTTATGGCCGTCAAAAATAGGCGGCGTTACGGGCGCATTGTCACTCATGATGCTGCCGGTAATTTGCCTGTGATGACATAATCCAAAATTGCCGCCACCTGATCGGCGGTTTCGACAGTCGCCAGCGCTGCCCCATCAACCTCTTTCAAGGCATGCTGGTGATCACTTCCATGCATAATGATAAGCGCCTTGCCAAGCGCGGCGGCATAGCCAGCATCAAAAGCCGCATTCCATTGTTTGTATTTTTCACCAAAGCGCACAACGACAACATCGGCACGGCCAATCGCTGTTCGGGTGCGGATCGCATTCAGCTTGGCACCTTTATGATCATGCCAAAATTTATCCGGTTCAGCGCCCATGATTTCAACACCGCAATCATCCGATGCCGCATGGTCGGTCACTGGCCCTAAAAACATGACATCAAGATTTTGCTTGGCACAGGCCGCGGCCACCTCATCACGCCAATCGGTATGAATTTCGCCCGATAGGTAAACGGTTAGTTTCATCTACTATCTCCTTTTTGAATTATCTACTTTGCCTGTTCACCATGTGATTATCGGTTTTTCAGGCCGGATGCGTGCGCCCGTTTTTGCCTCATAGCTAAGGGCGACAAGGCTCATATCAGCCGCATCACCATGCGTGTTAATCGCATCTTGCAGCGCGTCAAAAGCCGATGCGCCAAGCGGCATATCCTGAGCCATCGCCGCCGCCATGCCAAGTGCTAATCCAGCATCTTTTTGCATCAGCGCCATGGAAAATCCCTGATGCATTTTTCCCGAAAGAATGTTGTCAGGCAAAGTGATTTCAGTCGCATAGTTTCGACCCGAACTTTTTTGCAGAATATCAACCGCCCGACCAGCATCAACACCGGC
>CAJYBL010000159.1 GCA_913064995.1 uncultured Alphaproteobacteria bacterium | reverse complement strand
TGTATCGAAATAATGGCAGTAACTTAAACATCTGAGGATATGATTTGCAACAAGTTCTGAACATTTAGAAAGTTTTTACGCCAACTTCTATCCAGCCAACTATTTTTGCATTAATTGGACCATGTTAACGCCGGTTATGGTGGATTCTACCAATCAGGTTTAACAAGATTTGTGCTGCCAATGTTGTCGTGCTGCCACTATGGTCATAGT
The DNA here is from genome assembly GCA_913064995.1 of uncultured Alphaproteobacteria bacterium. GTDB lineage: Bacteria > Pseudomonadota > Alphaproteobacteria > Puniceispirillales > Puniceispirillaceae > UBA3439. The sequence continues at coordinate 3,763 of CAJYBL010000159.1, read as the reverse complement.
CAGGTGCCACCTCGACAAGATCGACCCCGATGATGCTGCCGCGCTTGGTCAAACCATCCAGAAATTCCAGAACCTCATAATAGAAAAACCCGCCATGTGACGGTGTTCCTGTTCCCGGGGCGACCGATGGATCAAACCCGTCAATATCAATTGTCACATAATAGCGGCCATCAGCGGGTATCCGATCAAGCATGCCGGCAACACCCAATTTGCGGAATTGGCGCACCGATTGAATATCAGACCCCATTTTGCGGGCATCGTCATAACCGTCCTTTGCGGTTGACGACACATTGCGGATACCAACCTGCGACAGACCAGTCACATAGGGCTTTTCGGCAGCACGGCGCATCGGATTGCCATGCCCATATTTAACCCCATGCCGTTCGTCAACGAAATCAAGGTGCGCGTCAATTTGCACAAGATGAAACGGCTCTTCATCGCTAAAGGCATTGATGCAGGGAATATTGACCGAATGATCGCCACCAAGAACCACCGGCACTGCGCCAGCGGCAAGAATCGCACGAACCCCCGCTTCAATATTAGCATGGCTTTTGGTGGTATCTGTGTGAATGATATCGGCGTCACCAATATCAACAATCCGAACCTGGTCGGCCTGAAGATAGGTGACATCATCTTCATGGTCATAAGCACCCGCATGGCCGAACGAAAATAACGTTGATGCTTCGCGGATACCACGGGGGCCAAATCTTGCACCAGCCCGAAACTGAGTGCCAAAATCAAACGGTGCGCCAAGAATGGCAAAATCAGCATCAATCGACGACCAATCAGGCTGATAGGGATATTTGCCAAAACTGCACAATCCAACAAAAGGCAAATTCAAACGCCCTGTTTCATACCCATGTCCCGACATATCAAATCCCCCTATTGCCTGCGAGCCGCAAAACCAGATCGCCAAACGCTAATCCAAGCCGGTAAATTCTGCAAGCTGCCAGATCATTTTGCCCTTTACGGAAAGCACCGCTTTGGCGCAAGGTTGACGCGAAAAGGCATTGCGCTTCACTATTGGTTATGCTGGCCTAACATTGGACAAAAGATTCGGAGTAAAACGCATGCCGCTTGACCAACAGACATTTACCGAATGCAAGATCGTAAAAGCCATTGCCAATCGTGGGCATCGACCATCCCCCTTTCCCGAATTTGATGATAATTTGAACAGCCACAATATGAATAAAGCCTATGCTGCCATTTCGGCATGGCCGCATTATCACCCGACCCCGCTGATCTCGCTTGATAAGCTTGCTGATTTCTGCGGCGTTGCTGCGGTCTATTATAAAGACGAATCACAGCGTCTTGACCTAAAATCATTCAAAGCCCTTGGTGGCGCCTATGCTGTGGCCAATCTGATTGCCAGCAAAAAAGCTGAAGGCATTGATCCAGCAAGCATTACCGTGACAACAGCGACCGATGGCAATCATGGTCGCTCGGTTGTATGGGGCGCACAACAGGCTGGCTGTCGCGCCGAAATCTATATTCATGAACATGTTAGCCAAGAACGCGCCGATGCGATGGCGGCTTTAGGTGCCAAGATCAACCGGATTACCGGCAATTATGAAGCCTCGCTTGCTGCCTGCAAAGATGATGCTGCGGCGCATGGATGGCATATTGTATCTGACACATCATGGGCCGGTTATCGGGAAATGCCGCTTGATATCATGGCTGGCTATAGCGTGATGGGGCGCGAGGCCATTGCGCAAATGCAGGGTGCTGGCCCAAGCCATTGCTTCCTGCCAATTGGGGTTGGCGGCTTGGCCGCTGGCATCGTTGCGCCATTTTGGCAGCATATGGGCGCCAATCTTGGCAAGATGATTGGCGTTGAATCCTATATGTCGGCCTGTTTCCTAGAAAGCATCGAAGCCCAAACACCCAGTCTTGTTGATATAAGCGAAGAAACGCTGATGGCGGGTTTGTCATGCGGCGAAATTTCCGATCTTGCTTGGCAGATTTTGCAGCCAAGTCTGAGTCATTGCCTGTCAATCACTGATGACGCCATCGCGCCGCTGATGGCAGGGTTTGCCGATGGTGTCTTTGGCGGCGGCGCGATTGAGGCTGGCGAATGTTCAACCGCCGGTCTTACCGCCTTGGTGGCAGCCAAAAAAGATCCAGCGCTTTGGCAAAAGCTTGGGTTTGGCCCGACCTCGGTCGTGCTGTTAATCGGCACGGAAGGCGCAACCGATCCCGGGCTATACGACCAGCTCATAACCGAAGGACGGCAGAAATGATAGTGCCGCATCGCGGCTTTGAGGTTGCCGAATTCACCAACCGCTGCGCCAAAGCACAACTGGCGATGGCGACTGATGATATTGGCGCGCTGTTATTAACAAGCGAAGCCGATATCCGGTATTTTACCGGCTTTATGACCCAATTCTGGCAAAGCCCAACACGCCCTTGGTTCGTCTTAATTCCGGCAAGTGGCAAGCCAGTTGCCATTATCCCATCAATTGGCGTGCCGCTGATGCGCGATTGCTATATTGGCGATTTACAATCATGGCCCTCACCCGCTGCCGATGATGACGGCATTACCCTTCTGATCAATGTAATCCGCTATCATCTTGGCGCTTCAGGCCGGCTTGGCATGATGATGGGACGCGAAACCGCCATTCGTATGCCGTTTAATGACCTTCGCGCCTTGCAGGGTGGTTTGGACGGCATTGCCATTTGCGATATGACTGATTCGACCCAACATATCCGTATGGTCAAATCACCTGCCGAACAGGCCAAATTAACGCATGTCTGCCAACTCGTTTCGGGCGTTTTTGCCGATGTGCCGCAATGGGCAAAAGCCGGCATGCCGCTTGATGATTTGTTTCGCCAGTTCAAAATAAAGGCGCTTACAGCCGGTGTTGATGATGTCAGCTATCTTGTTGGCAGCGCCGGCCCTGATGGTTATCAAGACATTATAGCCCCACCAAACAGTCGCCCGCTTGCCGCAGGTGATGTATTCATGCTTGATACCGGATGCGTGTGGGATGGCTATTTCAGTGACTTTGACCGCAATTTTGCCATACATCATGCCAGTGATGAAGCGCATGAGACGCATCACCGGCTTTATGACGCAACACAAGCGGCGATTGATATTCTGCGGCCGGGGATTACGGCGGCTGATCTGTTTTTTGCAATGGATGAAATATTGCGCCCCAATCAACCGAACATTAGCCAGCATGATCCAAACCAAAAGATTAGCAACGTCAAAACCGGCGATGATGGCGTTGGCCGCTATGGGCATGGTCTTGGCACGCAATTGACCGAACCGCCATCACATACCAATTGGGATCAAACCGTGATTACCGCAGGCATGACGCTAACGCTTGAACCATCGCTGGGCTATGGCAATGGTTTGACGATGGTCGCCGAAGAAAACCTGCTCGTTCTTGAAGATCGGGTTGTGTTATTATCTATTCGCGCCCCACGCGACCTGCCGGTCATTTCTGCTGGATGAGACCAAAGGAGGAAATGTCATGACTGCGAATGTCACCAAGTTTAAAGAGCGGACACAGCCCGAATTTACCCATGTTCCATTTCGCGTTGCCCGCATTGCCGAAACGGCCGTACAGATGGGGCTGGTCACACTGGAAACCGATCTGACGATTGAAACCGAATTGCGTCATTTCATTGGCGATGCTGTTGGCACTGATATCGGACATGGGCAGCCCCCCACCATTCTTCATAGCCGCATTGCCTGCGATGATCAGGTGACTGTTGAAACTCTTACCGCGATGAAGGAACGTTTTGCCGATGCGCTTGC
>CAJYBL010000158.1 GCA_913064995.1 uncultured Alphaproteobacteria bacterium | reverse complement strand
CATTATCCTAAATCATCAAAACCAAATGGCATTTAGACAGAAGCGCCATATCTAACATGGCCATGACTAACATGGTTGTGAAGGCTGGCAAAATCAACTGCGCTGGCATGGCGCAATAATCGTGCCTTGCCAAGCCAACCACAATAGGCTTCGATAAGACCAAACCACCAGCAAGGATGAAGGCACATGACGCAATCTGTTGATGTTGAAATCTACGCCGATATCATTTGCCCTTGGTGCTATATTGGCAAAAAGCGGCTTGATGCAGCCTTTGCCGCCCGCCCCCATGTGACCCCGCACTATGTCTGGCGGTGTTTCTTGCTAAATCCCACAATGCCCTCGTCTGGCATAGATCGTCAGGCCTATTTGATTGGTAAATTCGGCAATGCCGCCAAGGCCGTTTATGGCCGTATTGCCGACGCCGGTCTTGAAAGCGGAATTGCCTTTAATTTTGACGGAATCAAGTGCACCCCCGATAGTCGCAAAACCCATCGCTATCTGCTTGCCGCCGCTGCCAAAGGCCATGATTTAAGCGACGCGTTTTTCAAAGCCTATTTCATTGATGGCCGCGATATTGGCGATGATGATGAACTTGCCAAAATCGCCCATGAACAGGGCTTTTCCATTGACCCGGCTAGCCTCACCGACCCAGCCCTTGACCGGCAAATTGCCAATGATATCGAAATGTCGCGCCAGCTTCGGGTCGATGGCGTTCCGTTTATGATTTTTGCGGGGCAATATGCCATTGCCGGCGCGCATATGCCCGAACATCTGATCCCCGCCATTGATGGCTGTCTTGTCAAACCGGCAGAATAGGCCGTTCCGGCGGTAAATGCCTGAACTTTCGATCCACCTGCCGCTATATTAGTGCGACAAGGTCTTGCAGGACGGTTTTGCAGGCCGCTGGCTGCATCTCAGGCTTTGGAATTGGCGTTGCCACCACCAAACGATGATCGGCACGAAGCTGAACCCGCCCGCCCTGTCCGGCAATCCAGCCAATCAACGCATCAGGACGTGCAAAATGATTGTCGCGGAATGCCAATGACAATCCTTTCGGCCCTGCATCAATTTTTTCGATATTTGCCAAACGGCATAATTGTTTTAATTCGATCACCGAAAACAGGTTTTTGACCGGATCGGGCAAACCGCCAAAACGGTCAACAAGCTCGGCAATCAATATATCGGTTGCCTGCGAATCAACAAGATCGGCAATCCGGCGATAAAGCGACAGCCGCACGGTTAGATCCGGTACGTAGGATTCTGGCAAGCGGATTTCCAGCCCAAGATTGATTTGCGGTGTCCATGCCGGTTTTGCATCATTGACACTTTCGCCGCCACGCCCAGATTTGGCTGAATCAACAGCTTGTCGCAACATCTCTTGATAAAGTTCTACCCCGACCTCACGAACATGGCCGGATTGTTCATCGCCAAGCAGATTGCCTGCACCGCGAATATCCATATCATAAGATGCAAGCGTAAATCCGGCACCAAGCGTATCAAGCGTTTGCATTACCTCAAGACGGCGGCGCGCTTGGGGGCTTAACAGCCGTTGCGGATCAGATGTCAAATAGGCATAGGCGCGCTGGCGACCCCGTCCAACACGACCACGAAGCTGGTAAAGCTGCGACAAGCCAAACATATCGGCACGATGAATAATCATTGTATTGGCGGAAGGGATATCAAGTCCCGATTCAACAATATTGGTCGATAGCAGAATATCGGCTTCACCATCGGCAAATTTTGTCATAACCTGATCAAGCTCATTGGCTGGCATTTGTCCATGCGCTGAAATCACACGTGCTTCGGGTGTGAGCTTGGTAATCCGGTCATAAACCCGCTGCATATCATCAATGCGCGGACAAACCACAAACACCTGCCCACCACGGAACATTTCCCGCTGGATCGCCTCGCGAAGAACAACGCCATCCCATGGGCCAACAAAGGTGCGAACCGCCAACCGGTCTACTGGCGGTGTTGCAATCAATGACATTTCGCGAACACCTGACAGCGCCATTTGCAAGGTGCGCGGGATCGGTGTTGCGGACAGGGTTAACACATGGATATCACCGCGAAGCTCTTTTAGCCGTTCCTTTTGGCCAACGCCAAAATGCTGTTCTTCATCAATGATCAAAAGACCAAGGTGATTAAACGCGATTGATTTTGCCAAAAGCGCATGCGTGCCAATGGCAATTTGAACTTCGCCGCTGGCAATATTTTCACGAATGATTTTAGAATCGGTTGTTGACGTCATCCTTGACAACACGCCAATTTTGACCGGAAAACCCGCAAAACGTTCGACAAAGACTTTGCCATGTTGGCGCGCCAGCAATGTTGTTGGCGCCACCAAAGCCACTTGGTAACCGGCCATTGCCGCAATAAAGGCCGCGCGCAACGCCACTTCGGTTTTGCCAAAACCAACATCGCCACAAATCAGGCGGTCGCTGGCTTTGCCCGAAGCCAAATCATCAACAACATCATTGATTGCATTTAACTGATCTTCGGTTTCGGTAAAGGCGAAACGAGCGCAAAATTCGCCGAAACTGCCATCTTCGGCAATCAAAGGTTCGGCGCGCGCACGATAACGCGCCGCCGCAATCTTGATAAGCTGTTCGGCCATAATCCGAACGCGGCCTTTGATGCGGGCAACACGCGCCTGCCATGCAACACCACCTAGCTTGTCAAGCTGGGCTTCACCGCCCGCGCTGCCATAGCGCGACAACAGCTCAATATTTTCCACCGGCAAATATAATTTATCGCCGCCAGAATAAACAAGATGAAGACAATCATGGTCGCCGCCAGCGCTGTTAATGATGATCAGCCCTTCATAGCGGCCAATGCCATGTTCGGCATGAACCACCAGATCCCCTGTCTCAAGAACGCTGACCTCACGCAGAAATTCATCACCCTTGGCACGCTTTGATTGCGGCCTTGATAAACGCTGGCCAAAAATATCCGGCTCGGAGACCACCACCAGATGATCGGTTTGAAACCCAGTTTCAAGCGGCCATTGCATTACATAGAAACCGCCAGATACAGCATCTTCAATGGTAGCAAGCGGTTGTAAAGCGCTCACGCCAAGATGTTCGTCCAACAGATCAGCTAGCCTGCTTGCCGCCCCAGGTGAACTACAGGCAACAATGATCGGGCGTTTTGTGGCGCTACGCTCGGCCTTGACATAGGCAGCCAATTCAGGAACCGCACTATTGCCCTCAATTTTGACGAGCCGGATTGCCGCCCGCCCACCAGCATCCTGCGCCGCAGGCTGATCGGGTTTGACTGAATCTTGCCCGCCATCTTGCATCGGGGCAAAGGCAAATAGACGACAAGTCCTGCCCTGTTCGAATAATTGATCGGTTTCAGCTTGCGATAGATACAGCTTTTCCGGTGCCAATGGCCGGTACGGGCTTGCCGTATCATCACTTCCATGCGCCAGACGCGCCTCATGGAAATCCTGAATCTGCGCATAACGTGCCGCAACGGAAGCATCGCCCTCGTGATCCAGCACAATTGGCCACCCCGAACAATAATCGGTCAAACAGGCAAGATTGCCATGAAATAGCGGTAACCAATGTTCAATTCCCGGATGGCTTCGCCCTGCGGACACTGACTCATAAAGTGCATCGCGGCTGGCCTTTGCGCCAAATAGCGACAGATAGCCAGTACGAAATTGTGCAATTGTCGCCTCATTCATCATAAATTCGGCGACTGGCCGCAAAATCAAACTTTCAAGCTTGCTAATGCTACGCTGGGTAGCCGGATCAAAGCTGCGGATCGTTTCAACATCATCGCCAAAGAAATCAAGCCGTGCTGGTGCTGTTTGTCCGGGTGGAAACACATCCAAAATGCCGCCCCGAACCGCAAATTCACCGGTTTCCCGCACCGTATCGGTTCGCAAATAAGCCTGACCGGCAAGATAATCAGCCAAGGCAGCAGGCCCAAGCTTTTGCCCATTTGTCAAATCCCTGGCTGCCTTACCC
>CAJYBL010000157.1 GCA_913064995.1 uncultured Alphaproteobacteria bacterium | reverse complement strand
TTCTAGAGTAACGCGGATGAACACAGGGTTATCACCTTGATCTTTTAGGGCAACAGAGCGTTGAAACTGCAGTGAATGATGCGGATTGACAGTTGGCAGGCGGAATAGTTTTAAATAGCGGGGCAATACCCCACTATTGTCAAAAACCTCATCCTCATAACCAATATCTTCCAGAGGTACACCGGCTTTAATTAGCGGTGTTTCTAACTTTAGCGTGCCACGATAAGGGTCTGCAAGCACCATGTCAAACCCACCAATATTTCCAGTGGTCAGCGCGCGCCAATTCAATTCGGACTTTGAGGGCTGGTTTAAAACTTTATCCTTGTTAAAAAAATTGATTGCATGAGCGGAGAGGATTTCATTATCCGACAAGAATGCAGACCCATCCCAAATAACCTGCCGGAAACGGCCACGATATTCTGCCCCTTCCCACACGACACGAATGCGAGCACCGAGATCTTCCTGCCTGTAAGGACGAATTGTCTCGATTAGATCCAGCCCGTTGAAAATATCAACCCGTTCGATAGCCACACTGGCGCGGATATCAACCTTAATTGACACATCACCTGAAGGCAGATGAACGATATCACCCATGATCGCCTGATTGGCCGCCATACCCTTGTCGCTGCCATGCCGCGGATCATCATGAAACTTTTTGCCACCTTGTGGAAAATCCGCATCAAGCGTAATTAACGGGCGACCATTTTCACCGCCGGTGGTGGCGTAATGGTGGCGTTTGCGGATTGCCTCTAAAATCGTTTCACGGCTTAAACTGTCAATCAAAAAACAAGTCAGCCCGCCAACTGCGCCAAACAGCGCGGCGCCCGGATAGCTGGCTCCGGGGCGTCCCTTATGCCCATCCGAATTGGCGACAATCCCAACGCGATAGCCAAGCCGAAAAGCGTCTTGCACCAGCCATTCAAAACTGCCCCAGCTTGAATGAATTTCCATGGCTTTTTCAAACCGGCCATCATGTGCCAGTTCAATATCGGCATAACGTCCACCACAATGCGCAAACACAACCACATCATCTTCGCCATGCTTGGCAAAGGCGGCGAATAACTCTTCGGCCGAATTGCAATCAGTGTCGATATCCGAATGGTCGCTTACCAGCGCGTGTGATGACCGCCGGATGGTTCGCCCTTCATTTGGGAAATAGATATTCCGATCACCACCAAGCCCGGTATTGCCTGACCATTCATAGCCCGGAATGGCAACAAATTTTCCATCTTCGTTAAATTGCTGGCAAAGCTGGTCAAGCTGTGACCAGAAATCACCTGTAATTTGAAAATCATTGCCTTGATGACCCGTCGCATCCACAAATGCGTAATCGCGGGCAAAGGCAAAATAGGCCTCGGCACTGCCAGTACCAATGGTTTCTTCTGACTGGCCGTGAAGATCACCCCAGAAATGGCGTGATAGTGGCGCAGACTCGATTCTGATCGGATTTGTCCGGCACATCAACGCACCAGCATCATCTAGAAAATCAATATGCAAATCCGCAGCATCGGCAACCGACAGCCCATCAATCACGCCAAAAAATTCACCCGGTTTCAGGCTGATCATATCGGGCAGGTTCTTCACCGGATGGCTTGCGCGCGGATAAAGCTTTATATCGCATTGATCTGATGGATTGCCCCATTTATCCTCACCTTTGAATTTGATCGAAAAGCTCTCGTCAATTGCGCGAATTGTCGGCGCTACTGCCAAATAGCGGTCAGGCTTGCCAGGAATGATTTTAATCACCGGTTGCACCGGCATCGGCTGATAGCAATAGGTTGCAATCGGGTCGATCAGCGTATGGAATTCATAACTATCTTCACAAAATGTTTGCAACCGCATACCAGGTGACCCACCTGACCGATCGCCAAAGGTAATGGTGATCTTGTCACCTGCGCGCAGAAAGCCACGAACGACTTTGATGTAAAGCGTCCTGTCCCACGGTCGTACATTGCCTTTTGGATCATAATGATAGGTGAGAACCGCATTATTTGATGCCTCGATCGTGGTATAGTTTGGTCCTTTTGGGTCCTCGAATTGCGGGCGGGTTTGATCACTGGCAAACCGAAAACAGACCCGCATTGATCCAGAATCATCTATCCCAAATTTGCCAGCTACATAGGTCAGAACAAATGTTTGGTAGCTGCCAGCCTCAAAGGAACCATTGGGAACAATCAAAACAGCACCAAGCTCTTCAGCCGGAATTGGAAATGCCATTGGCGAGCTTGTCGTACCACCGGTACCACCGCCAGCTAAAACATCATCACGGCTTCCCATTGGCACTTCACTCATAATCATTCCCTTCCATATTTTAGCAGATTTGCGGCATGATCATGCCTGTGAAAAATGATAAAAAAATGCCAATAATCCCTATTTAGGAGACATATTAGCAATGAGTTCGCGTCCCAAAAGCACAAGGCCTGAGGCAAAAATCAACGATATCAGTAATCGCTGAAACTGTCGATCATTCAACCGGCGAAAAACAAAAATACCCGTTTGCGTGCCAATCACCGAAAAAGGAAAGGCCAACGCAACAATAATCCACATGCGCGAATCAATAATCCCGCGCCATATCATCAGAGCTAAAACAGTGCCAAGAACAATCATATTAAATGGCTGAACTAGTGCGCGGCGACGCGCCTTACTCCAATCATAAAGTGAACAACCCATCGTCAATATTGCACCCGACATGCCCGCCATCATGCCAAATAGTCCGCCAACAAACCCGACAAAAACATCAGTAGCAAGATAACGTTTTGTCAGTTTTGGCAGCGTCTTTCGAAAGGTGAAAAAGCCGCCAAACAGGATCAGTAAACTACCCACCAACAGCTTTAGCATTATGATATTAACCGCATCTAAATACAGAAACCCAAGCATAATGCCCATCAAAGCTGGTACCAAAAATCGCAACTGCTCGCCAAAATCAATAGCGTTGCGAACCGCATAAAGTCCCTGTACACCGCCGACAAGAGACATTATCACGACCGTAATCACCGCATCGAGCGGCGGCATTGCCGCCAACCACCAGCCAAGTGCGAAAAGCCCCGTGCCAAATCCGGCAAGGCCATTGGCGAAACCGCCAGCAAACGCACCGGCAATGATTAGCACGACCACATCAGCGTCCATTACAATATAATCCAGAAATAACGATCTGTGATCATCGACAACTTTCACGATTTACGCATGACCTGCAAATGAACATTCGCCATGAAGTGGCGCAATCCCAGCTGTTTTTCAACATCCAAAGATGGCGACAACCCGTTTTTTGCCCCTCGTTACTTAGGGTGTATAACGCTACGCATCTTTTTCTAAGCCGACAATCCTTTTCATGCTAGGCTTTGCCAAGCAAGCCTTGCAAATAAATCGCTTAACGTGACGTGAAAGCCTGTCTCGCTCACCCTTAAAACAGCGCCACATATCCGCCGATTAAATCTCTGTCTATTTTGCGGCCATATCAAGAATGTTATATTATGATCTGCACCATCCAGTTAAACCTGCTCCACTTGCAAAGGCAATCATGCATCCCCTATTCTGGGTGGTTTGGTAAGGACAGCTCTGAAAAGAGTGAGTGGCGATGATCATTGATAGTCTTTTATCCTTTAATGGTCTGACTGTTTTAATGGCTGTACTACTTGGCTGCTTTGTCAAAGGCGCATTGGGGTTTGGCCTGCCGTTGATTGCTACGCCAATCATGCTGTTTGTGCTACCCCTTCCCGAAATTGTGGCCATTCTTGCCTTGCCAATTACCATTGCGAATGTCCAGCAGATCTGGCTAAACCGGCATCAATGGCAAATTTTGAAACGCTTTTGGCCATTAGTCACCATGGCAGTCATTATTATGCTTGTTGGCGCGCCATTGATGGTCGCAATTGATAGCCGTCTTCTTGGCATTTTGATTGGGCTGATGATCGCGCTTCACGCCATTTTATCCAGCTTTCCGCTTCGTCAATTCCAAAACCGGTCACTTGCGCCCAAAACGATGAATCGCCTGATC
>CAJYBL010000156.1 GCA_913064995.1 uncultured Alphaproteobacteria bacterium | reverse complement strand
AGGCCGCCGGTATAAACCGGCCCGATGTGCTGCAGCGGCGCGGTCTCTATGCCCCGCCGCCGGGTGCGAGCGACCTGCCAGGACTGGAAGCTGCTGGAACGGTCTATGATGTGGGCGCCGGTGTCCCGCCGGCACTGATCGGCCAGCGGTTGACGGCACTTTGTCCCGGTGGCGGCTATGCGGCTTATGTCGCGGTGCCGTGGCAGCATGCTTTGCCGTGGCCGGAGAACCATTCTGCGATCCAAGCCGCAGCCTTGCCCGAAACGTTTTTCACGGTTTATGGCAATATGGTCGCTCGTGGACGCCTGAGCGCGGGTGACACCGTGCTCATCCATGGCGGATCATCCGGCATCGGCACAATACCGGTTGATAACACCCGCCCATCAGCTGGTGCGATGACAAGATGATCGGTCACCGGCGTTGTGCGCTTTGGGTTGCGAAAAAAATAGATACACCATAGCGACAAAAGGCTGCCCGGAAGCAAGAACCCTGCCCAGAAATAGGTGATGATTGCCGAAACAAGGATAAACAGGAAAATAAACGGCCAGCCAGCAGGATGGATTGGCACCAGAACTTCATCCTTGACGCTTTTAAAGATATTCATTTGTTTAAACCTGTTTTCCAACAACCGTTATCAGCGGCCGGCGCGCTTGCCGCGACCAAGCCAAAATTCGTTGCTGGCACCATATCCATTTGCGGCACAAACGTCATCAAATTTTTAAATAAACAGCATTAGGCGATCTGGCGAAGTTAACGACGGCGATCATCGGCAAGGCGCATCGCCGCGCGAGCCGACTCGCGGGCAATTAAGCCGCGTTCGTAAAGATCATTGAGCTTGCCATGAAATGCCGCGCTATTCAGCCGCCTCGTTGTGCCGAGTGACGGCACCTCGACATAAATGGTAAATTCAGCCATTTGCGGCGGATCAATGGGCGCAGCCGTAGCAATTTTCTGCGCGGCCGAAGCTGGCACCAATCGCTTTGCCTTGGTTTTGGCTTGGCGATCACCATCCTTTTCGACCGGCTGATTTGCCGTATCATCTAATATCGCGCGAACGCTTGCGCTGGCGGCATAAACCGGTGCAACATCGGCCGGAACGCCATCTGGGCTGAAATTTTGCCGAAAAACTTCTGTCTGGCTTGGCTCTGAAAAAAGCGGCTCGGCGCCAGGCAACGTCGGCACCATCACTATTTCTTCTTCTTTGTCACTCCATATCTGGCTTGATGCAGGCATCTCAATTTTTGTTGGTCGAACGCGATAAAGCCCGATTTTATCGCGTTTTGGGCGTTGGCGTGGCACCGATCGGATTCGGCCAGATGACCAAGCCAGAAATTCGCCAACAAGCTGTTTTGACGTAACTTCAGCCTCGACCACCCATGCCTGTTCGGCACGGGGCAAAGCGTCGATGAAGATGGCGCGTTTGCCAAGCCATCGCGCCTTCAACGCTGTCTCACTTTGCCCACCTATTTTCCGTTTTTTAGCAAATATTTCCAATCGCTGGCTCATGACCTGCGCGATATGAACCATTTCAACAGCGACCGAAGCCAAAGCTGCCCGCATGCCGACAGCCAATGACAGCGTCATCTTGAACTGACGGGGTGGGCGAAACCCAAACAAGCCTGATTTACCAGCGAGCGCATCATGGCTGATTGGCCCGCGCACCGGCTTGGCAGTGAATTCAATGATAAAGCTGAGGTGTTTTTGCTGTTTGCGGGTTAACAGCCGGTCGGCAAAAAAATCTGCCGCAGCAGCCAATAATTCAATTTTACCTTGAGATGTTTCTGCATCAGATCCGGTTTTGGCTTGGCTTGACGTTACTGCCGGAATCACCTCGATCATCTTTACCCAACCCCTTTAGCCACTTTCCACAGCACATCGAATCAATTGCAAGGCAGCCAATTTCTGAGATGAAAGCCTTACCCGCTGATTTTTAATCAATGATAGCTCGACTTCATGTTTACTCCAATTTACTAATTTAGACGCCACGAATTAAAAAGAAGCTATGATTTTTGATCGGATCAGATTATCGGCTTTGCCATCAAAGAACTCCATTGACTGGCTGGCCGACTATCCGCAATCTAAACTAATGGTCAGGTCTGACAAAAATGATCCGCACAAAAAACGACCAACTCGTGCTGCCGACCTTGATAACAGAATGGGAAACCCATGGATAAAGATCTATTTAAAACTGGCCTTGATAAACGCAAAGCAACCCTTGGTGCCGAATATGTCCAAAAATCGCTTGATGGTGCTGATGATTTTTCACGCCCCTTCCAAGAAGCCATGACCGCTTGGTGTTGGGGCTTTGGCTGGGGTGATGAGGCGATTGACGTCAAAACTCGGTCAATGATGAATCTTAGCATGATCGGTGCGCTTGGCAAAATGACAGAATGGGAATTACATTGCCGTGGCGCAATTAAAAACGGTGTTACACGCGAAGAATTGCGCGCGATCATCCATGTCATCGGCATTTATTGCGGCGTGCCACAGGCGCTGGAGTGTATGCGTGTGGCCCGCAAGGTACTGGATGAAGCTGAACAGGACAAAAATTGATCAAAGACTTACCAATCAAATAAGTATGTTCACAGAAGGGGAGGCAAAGGTCCTGAAGGCTCACTCCCTAACAGATGAACAAATCTCAAACGTCACTCAGACATTGCTTTCTGTGTTATTTTCCACTATCCAATATGATGAATCATAAATTTTACCGATATGTGGTCGTTGCTGTATTTTGGATTGCAACAAACTGTTATCCACAGTATACAAATTCAAGGGTTAAACGATGGTTGTCTCGACAGGCTTAGGAACTTAATACTATGTCACGCTTTATAATTAATGCTTTTGGCGTCACCGTAGCGCTGTTTTTTTGTCAGTCTGTGATAGCAGGCGGCCTCCCAGAGAGCTCGAATGAAGCTGCACCAGTTAATTCGGCGAAAACTTCTAACACCCAAGCCAATAAAAGCCAAAACCAAACATCAACAACGTCGAATCAAAGTGTTGATGATCAAAACGCTTCCGGAGCGGCCTTTGTTGCGATCGAAGACGATCCATTGATTGTTGATGTATCCGACATTGCAGACAGTGATGGGATGGGCACTTCACAAATTCAGTGGCAGATATCGCGCGACGGCAAAAGTTGGCTAAATTTATCTGGCGCCGTTCAGCAATCATTCACCCCGCGCGAAGCCCATGTCGATCAGTATCTCCGGGTGGTCATATCTTATGTTGATGGGCAAGGAAAATTAGAAACGCTAATCAGCCCACCGTCTACACCAGTCAAAAACATAAACGATAAACCCACAGGGTCGCCAAGACTTTCTGGCGAAGCTCGTGAAAAGAGCACCCTTGTTGTCGATGCAAGTCTTATCTCGGACGAAGACGGCATTGGAAGTTATGAAATCATCTGGCAGCAATCAAAAACAGCAAATGACTGGCAACTATACCCATCTATTGAGGGCGGAGTTCTACAGCTCACACAGAAGGACGTCGGGTATGCATTCCGTGCTGTAGTATCGTACATAGATAGCCGCGGCACACGAGAAGTTTTAGTCACCAGCCCATCGGAAGTTGTTATTAACGTAGATGACCCGGTAGACGGCGAAGCCATTATTGTTGGCGAGCCATTAGAAGGTACCACGCTCTCTGCAGACACTTCGTCGATAGCTGATTTAGATGGAATTGCGAGCACCAACCTAACTTGGGAATCGTCTAGTGATGGTCGAAATTGGGAGTCCGTCCCTGTTATTACCCCCAAGTCTTTGCCATTGACCCAAGTATTAGTTGGTAAACAAATTCGCATTCGAGTCAGCGTGGTGGACACATTTGGGGTAGAATCAATACTCTTCAGTAAGTCGAGCCTCGCGGTCCGAAACGTTAACAACAAACCTGCTGGCAAAATCATCGTTCGAAGAGTAGGCAGCTAAGGCACCGTTTAATTTAGCCAGCACCCGACATCAAACTAAGGCAACATGACGTTGGTTTCGAAAAGATTATTGATGTTGAGTTTGAGAGTTACCCC
>CAJYBL010000155.1 GCA_913064995.1 uncultured Alphaproteobacteria bacterium | reverse complement strand
GTGATCATAGGCGTTTTACTCGCGTCCGCAATGGCCTGGATGTGATGGGGTCTACCTTCAAAGTTCTTAATACTGCTATCGCGCTTGAATCTGGAGCAGCGACAACCAACCAGCGGTTTGAAGTGTCAAAACCAATGCGGGTTTCACGCTTTACAATCACCGATTACCACCCACATAATAAACCATTGAATGTACCTGAAATTCTGATCTATTCGTCAAATATCGGATCAGCAAGAATGGCCGAGGCCATTGGTGCCGAAACACAGCGTGCCTACATGAGCAAGCTTGGGCTGCTTGATCGCCTAGAGCTTGAAATTCCCGAAACATCACGTCCGCTTTCGCCCAGAAGCTGGCACCGCACAACGACAGTTACCGTTTCCTACGGGCATGGCATTTCGATTTCACCAGCCCATCTTGCCAGCGCGGTTGCCGCCGCATCTGGCAATGGTCAATGGATTCAGCCAACCTTGCTCAAACGGCAGACCGGTGAAAGCCCTTTGCGCCTTCGCGTCTTTTCCGAACAAACAGCGCTTGCTGTGCGGTCAATGATGCGTCTGGTTATCTCGCATGAAGACGGTACCGGCAATTTCGCCGAAGCCCGCGGATATATGGTTGGCGGCAAAACCGGTACAGCCGAAAAAATTCAGGTTGGCGGCTATAATAAAAAGGCCAATCTTGCCACATTTGTTGCCACCTTCCCCGTTCATGACCCGCGCTATGTGATTGTCATTCTCGTTGACGAACCCAAAGGACAGAAGCATTCGCACGGTTATGCGACCGCTGGTTGGGTTGTCGCACCGGCTATTCGCCGGATTGTTAAACAGATTGCGCCAATGCTTGGGGTCCTTCCTGTTGACGAAAAATCGTCACTAATTCGCCAAAAACTGCTGCTTGACTTCACGATTGGCAATGAGGAGGCAACGCTTGCATCTTACTGATCTATGTCATGATC
This sequence comes from uncultured Alphaproteobacteria bacterium, assembly GCA_913064995.1. Classification (GTDB taxonomy): domain Bacteria; phylum Pseudomonadota; class Alphaproteobacteria; order Puniceispirillales; family Puniceispirillaceae; genus UBA3439. Next base: position 3,084 of record CAJYBL010000155.1, on the reverse strand, counting down.
TGATCAATATCCCCGGTCAAACTGGTGCCATTATGGTGACCGGTCTTGCGGTTGATTCAAAACGCGTTGCTGTTGGTAATCTGTTCTTTGCGCTTGGCGGCAGCCACCGTGATGGTCGTGACTTTATTGGTGATGCAATCAAGGCTGGCGCAGCGGCGATAGTAACCGGCATGGCGCCACTGGCAAAAGATATTTCCAATCTGGCGCAACAGGCGACAATCCCAATCCTGCAATGCGAAAACCCACGCCGCGTTATGGCCAAAATGGCCGCCATTCATTGGTCGTCACAACCTGGCATGGTTGCCGCTGTTACCGGCACAAATGGCAAAACATCAACCACCGAATTTTTACGCCAGCTATGGCAACGCGCCACATGGCAGGCCATTGCGGTTGGCACGCTTGGCATCACTGGCACCGATATGATCAAATCAGATGGGGCGTTGTTAAGCTTGCCGCCCCTGACTACGCCGGACAGCATCAGCCTTCATGCAACATTGGCACCCCTGACCAAAGCCGGTGTCACGCATCTTGCGCTTGAGGCAAGTAGCCACGGCCTTGAACAGCATCGTCTTGATGGGCTGAATATCCATATTGCCGCCTTTACCAACCTTAGCCGTGACCATCTTGACCATCATATTGATATGGATCGTTATTTTGCCGCCAAACACCGGCTATTTACCGATCTTCTTAGCGAAGGCGGTGCTGCCATCATCAACCTTGATGACCAATATAGTGCGGCAATCATCGACAGTTTGCAAGACCGTCACATTGTCATCAAAACATTTGGCTATGCTGAAGATGCTGATTTCCACATCCTATCCATCACCCCATCAGGTGACGGTCTTGACATGAAGGTGATCTATCAAGATCAGACATGGGATATTCCGCTGGCGCTTTCCGGTACATTTCAGGCAATTAATGCCCTAACCGCCGCCATTATGGCGCATCTCGGCGGCTTGCCGCTTCATGATGCACTCGGCGCTTTGCCATATCTAAAAGCTGCACCGGGCCGCATGCAAACAATCCATGGTCATCCCACAGGGGCGCGTGTCATCGTTGATTATGCTCATACGCCCGATGCGCTCGCCGCAGCACTTGGCGCTTTGCGCCCCGAGGCCAGCGGCAAGCTTGTTGTGCTTTTTGGCTGTGGCGGCGACCGTGATCCGGGCAAACGCGCAATGATGGGCAAGGTTGCCTGTAAGATTGCTGATGAAGTCATCATCACCGATGATAATCCACGAAGCGAAGACCCTGCCAGCATTCGCAGCGCCATTTTGAAATCTTGTGATAAGGCCACCGAAATTGTGCCGCGCGACAAGGCCATTGCCAGCGCGCTTGGCAATCTTGTTGCTGGCGATGTTTTGCTGATTGCTGGCAAGGGTCATGAAACCGGCCAATTGATTGGCAATGAAACCTTGCCATTTGACGATGCGTCAGTTGCCAATAACAAAATCCGAACCATGCGGGAGGCCTTGCAATGACGGCACCGCTGTGGATTTGTGACGATTTGCTTGCCGGATGCGGCGGCGCATTATTTGACCCGGCTTTTGCGTGCAGTTCGGTTTCAGGCATTGAAATTGATAGCCGTCATTGCAAATCGGGTAATTTGTTCGTCGCGCTTGTTGGTGACAAGCAAGATGGGCATGATTTCATCACCAAAGCCGCCGATGCTGGCGCGGCGGCTTGTCTTGTTAGCCGCCCAAACGCTGATGCTTCGATTGCACAGATCATTGTCGATGATCCACTTAACGCGCTCGCGCGTCTTGGGTGGGCTGGCCGAAACCGCTTTGCTGGCAAAATGGTTGGCATCACCGGTTCGGTTGGCAAAACCGGCAGCAAAGATATGTTAGCGCATGCTCTTACCGCTTTTGGCAAAACCCATGCCAGCCAGCGCAGCTTTAACAATCACATTGGCGTGCCAATCACCCTTGCCACACTTGCCACTGATTGCGATTTTGCCGTTCAGGAAATGGGCATGAATACTGCAGGCGAAATTGCCGCCTTAACCGCGCTAGCGCGCCCCGACATTGCCTTGATTACGCGCATTGCCAGCACACATGGCGGCTTTTTTGACAGCCTTGATGATATCGCCAAAGCCAAGGCCGAAATTTTTGAAGGCTTAAATGCTACCGGAACAGCCATCTTGAATATTGATGATCCGTTCTTTGACTACCTTGCCAGCTCGGCAACCAAGGCGGACGCGGCACGCATCATCAGTTTTGGCCGCAAGGCTGACGCCGAGTTTTGCCTTCTTGAAGCACGCCAGCATGAAAAAGGCATGACAGTTCATGCCAAAATTGCAGGGCGTGAATTGCGCTTTGAAATGCAAATGCATGGCATTCATTGGGCGCAAAATGCGCTTGGCGTTCTGGCCTGTGTCGACGCGCTCGGCTTATCGGTTGATGACGCTGCGGCACGGCTTAGCAGCTGTCCAACACCAAAGGGGCGGGGCGGGCGTTTATCTGGCCGCTATCAAGATTGCAAGATAACACTGATTGATGACAGCTACAATGCCAGCCCAGCATCAATGGTCGCTGCCTTTGCCAGCATGACAGCAACAGCGCCAACAATCATGGTTCTGAGCGAAATGCGCGAATTGGGCGATGCCACCGCAACCGAACATGCTGCGCTGATGCCGCAAATCAATGGCCTGTCGCCACGGCTTGTCATTGCCTTGGGATCGGCCATGCATGACGCGCTTGGTGGGCTGGATGCCGCCATCGCCACCACTGCCGCGCCAAATACAAAAGCTGCGGTGCAGAATCTTGAAGTTGCCGTTGAAGATGGTGACATCATCTTTATCAAAGGATCGCTTGGGTCGGGATCATGGCGCGTTCGCGATGCCATTCTTGCCAGTTTCGACACCGCATCATCATCAAACACATCATCACAAAATGGAGGGAACAGCCATGCTGCCTGACCTGCTTGTTCCTTTATCTGATCATTTTCAGCCCTTTAACCTGTTCCGTTATATCACCTTCCGGACAGGCGGGGCGACAATCACAGCGCTGTTGATTGCCCTGATCTGCGGGCCCGCCTTTATCCGCTGGCTTAAAACGCACCAAGCCGAGGGGCAGCCAATCC
>CAJYBL010000154.1 GCA_913064995.1 uncultured Alphaproteobacteria bacterium | reverse complement strand
TATATCTTCTTCAAGGTGAAGATCAATTTTGGTGGCACCGGCGCTTTTGGCGCGTGCTTTGGCAAGCTGTTTGGCGGCAATCCGTGCGGTGGCAAGCGCGTCGTCAAGGCTGGATTTATCAATTGGGCCATCGGCAAGATGAATGCGGAATTTTGTTTCGGCAGGCTGGGTAATCGACACCATCACCCGCTGGCGAACCGATCCGGCCGCTGCGCCAACCGCGCCAGCGACGTCGGCATGATCAGGAACCGTCAGGGCAACCCCCACCATGTTGGCGATTGGCGGGTAATGGGTGGCGGCTGATGCGCCAAGCGCAATGAGGTCGGTATTTAATTTTATTCCAACAGAGACAAGCTGGTCGTTGCTGGCCGGTGTTTTGCGAAATGATTGTGCCAGCAGCGGGTTGCTGGAAACCGCCGCTTCACCACCGCCTTCATGCGCCAAGGCCGCATCCATCAAGGCCAAAGCCGACCGCCGGTGCAATTCGTCAAGCGTCATTTCGGCAAGATCCAGTGGCGTTGCCGCAATTGCAATGCCGGTACCATTGCGCTGGCGTGCCATTAATTTTGCGCCAAGCATGGCGGCCTCATCGTCAAATTCGGTAAAGGCACCTTTGACATGCGCCGCATCGGTGGGGGTAAAGCTGGACAGGCCAAGAAGCCCGCGGCTGATCAATCGGTCAACCGCGCCAAGCGCCAATTGCGTTGCCGCCAATTCAGCGACTGGCGCGGGGCAAACGGCAATGGCTTTTTCGGCAAGCCTAATTTCCGAACGCGTAAGCCATTGTGGAACGCCATCAGGCATGATCGGAAAGACGAAACGCGCATCGGTGGCCATTGGCACGGCCAGATCAAGCTGGCGGGAAAGATGGTCTTTTAATGTCGGCCAGCGCAGCGCCAGCAAAGACAGTGGCGTTGCCCGCCTTGGGCCAAGGGTCAGCCCGCCCGTTCTGCCGCGCAATATTGGCGTGACCTCGCTGTCCCCGCCAAGCCCGCAGGTTCGTATGTCGGCGGCCTCGACCATTGTTTGCCAGCCGCCAACAAAGGCACCGTCTTTTTTCAAACGCGGCGTGCCATTATGCAAAAAGGCAATATCGGTTGTGGTGCCGCCAATATCGGCAATCAAGGCTGATTTCGCACCAGCCAGAAACGCCGCGCCGGAAAGGCTGGCGGCCGGGCCCGACAAAACGGTTTCAACCGGACGCGACAGGGCAAAATCGGCATGAAGCAGCGAGCCATCGCCCTTGACGACCATCAGCGGGCAGGTCAGGCCTTGTTGTGACATGATGTTTTGTGTGGCGGTAATCAGCCGTTCCAAAAGATTGATCAGGCGGGCATTTAACACCGCGGTCAGGGCGCGTCGTGGCCCGCCAAGCGATGACGATAATTCATGGCTGCAGGTGATGGGAAGGCCGGTTATTTCACGAAGCAAATCGCGGGTTTCAGTCTCATGAAGTGGGTTTCGCGTGGCAAAATGACCAGCAACCGCAAAAGCCGAAACTTCGGATTTCAGCTTATGCGCGGCAGCATCGAGTGCGGCAATGTCTAATGGTGTTTGAATGCCGCCATCGGGGCGATGGCCGCCATTAATGAAATAAACTGGATCCTGTCCAAGGGCGCGCGCCAGATCGGCACGTTCAAGCGCGGCCTCGTCAAATCCGATCAAAAACAGGCCAACGCGCCCGCCAACACCCTCAACAACAGCGTTGGTGGCAAGCGTTGTCGACAGCGACACCATCTTGATATCATCTGGCGTGCCGTCAAAATCGACAAGAGTTTTGGCAATGGCACTGCCAAGACCAACCGACAAATCATCTCGTGTTGTCAGTGCCTTGCCAGTTGCCAAGACAACACCGTGATTGACATCAAGAAGCGCCGCATCAGTATAGGTGCCGCCGGTATCAAGGCCGATTACAAGTGACATGCGATTATTCCTTTTGGTTTGGTGCCAGATAGCAAATTACGCCAATCACCAGCAAATGCGATTATCCCGTTGGCGCATGTTTGGCAAAAAACGCCAAAATCCAGCTTGCAACCAATTTGCCGTCATGCGGTGTGGCAAGCGATTGACGAGCTTCATTGACGCAATCGGCACCGGCCCGATCAACCAGCAGGTTGGAAAGCGCATCGGTATAGTCAGCGTCAAATTCGGGATGGCCCTGAATGGCAAAAACGTCATCCCCGATAACAAAAGCCGCATTTGTGCAATGGTCGGCGCTGGCAATGCGCCGCGCCCCATCGGGAAGGCTGGTCACCTGATCTTGATGAACATGAATCAGATTGATTTTGTCAGGGCTGGTATCAACCCAGTCCGGAAGGTCGGTCAAGACCAGTTCCTTGACGCCAAGACCCCAGCCATTATCCCATTTGCGGGCATGACCGCCAAGCGCATGCGCAATGATCTGATGGCCAAAACAAACGCCCGCTAGCGGCTTTTTAGCAGCATAGATCTGGCGCAGAAAATCCATCAATTTTGGAATGAATGGCGCATCGTCATAAACACCATAGGCGGAACCCGAAACAAGATAGCCGTCATAATCGCCGATTTGCGCCGGAAACACGTCATCGACCACTGCCAATGTGGTGAATCGGAAATTTTTGCCAACTGGAAGGCTGGCAAAAAGATCGCTGAACATATCATTATAATCATGAAAGCGCTGGGGCATCGCCTTGTTGGTATGACCTGCCAAAAGAATTGCGATATGCATTTGCGATGGTTCCTATCTATGCGCAGGGCTCGTTTATCTGCGGCATTAAAATGCTAACCCAAACCCGCTTATGATCTCAAAACGCCTTATAATCCCAAAAAGGCTAGTGATCCAGCGGCTTTATATCTGTCTTAACGGCGGCAGTTTCTTTTTTTAATTCGGCCAGAATGAATAGCCGCAAGGCCGATGACAGCCCACCATCACGTTTGCGGTCAATATTTTGCACAAGGCTGGCAAGCGATTGCCCACGGCAGGCGGCAATATCCTGCAGCATGTCCCAAAAAGGCTGTTCCAATGACACGCTTGTCCGGTGTCCGTGAATGGTCATGGATCGCTTGATCATCATCCCAATATCATGCGCTTTAAAGGCCGTTTTTGGCAAACCCGTTTTTGGCCAAACCAAACTTGGCCAAACCAAACTTGGCGAAGATTTGAGGCGGTGCAAGTGACGGATACGAGTGATTAGTGCCAGTCAATGGTGCTAGCGGTGGAAAGCGCCAATCATTTCGAGATGATTGCTGAATGAGAATTGATCAATGACTTGAATCCATTCAAGCTGAAACCCGCTTTCTGTCAAAATAGCCGCATCCCGCGCAAAGCTTGCCGGATTGCATGACACCATAGCGATTGTTGCAATGCCGGATTGCGCCAGCATCTGGCATTGTGCAGCAGCGCCGCTTCGGGGCGGGTCAAGAATGGCCATGTCAAAGCCTTCTAACTCATCAGGCATTAACGGCGCGTCAAACAAATTGCGGATGGCGGTCCTTACTCGCCCGCCAATGCCTGCGGCGTCAACGCCAAATTTCAACGCAGCAAGGGCATCCTCGCTTTGTTCAACCGCCAGAAGATTGGCAATATTATCCAGCAGCGGCAGGCTAAGCGTGCCGCATCCGGCAAAAAGATCGACAATCTGGCGCGCTGATCCCGCGATTTCAGCAATGGCATTTTGCAGCATAGTCTCGCCATCACGGGTCGCTTGCAAAAAAACCCCCGGAGGAGGCGAAACGCCAATCTTGCCAAATTGAACCACAGGAATTTCAGGGGTGAAAAGCGTCATTGGACTGCCATGATCGGTAACCGAAAGTCTTGCCAATCTTATGCTTGCCGCCCAATCGCCCAATTTGGCAAGCATGTCTGGGCTCCAAGGCTGTGCCCCCGAAATTGGCTCAATGTAAAGGCAGATATTGCTGTCTTCAGCGTTGCCAGTACTGCGGTCAAGAAGGTTGGCATGTGCATCTGCGGCAAAGCCAGCGGGAAGATGGGCGCTGGCAAAATCCTGCAAGGCGTCTTGGAGAGCCAACAGGTTTGGGTGGAGAACAGCGCAGCCGTCAGGGCTGACAATATGTTGCCCCATATGTTCGCGAAACCCTACAATCGCGTCATCAGCAATGCATTTCAGGTGGCAGGTAGC
>CAJYBL010000153.1 GCA_913064995.1 uncultured Alphaproteobacteria bacterium | reverse complement strand
ACCAGACTGCGATTTCAGCTGAAGGAGCCATGAGCTATTCATGTTTTTGGAAGCCAGAGGTGAAAGGCAAGGTTGGGCATTTTGACTGGCATTTGCCAAGCCTTGGCATGATGAGCCTTTACGACGGAAATGGCGCTGACCTTTGGGATTTGAACGACAGCCAATGGAATAAGGTGCAAAAAACAACCTTGTCACTGCGCCCGCAAGTTGGTGGATTTTTTGATTATGGAGGGACTTTTAATTCGCTGAAAAATGGCGAAATGCTAGCGATGTGCGGTATTGGTGACTGGATCACGGGCGTGCTGGAAAAAGATGGCGCGCCGGTTGGCCCAGTGGTGCCGCGAGACGGCGGTATCCAGTGGACCGAATCCTATTGTATCGGCAAAGGGTCAGAAAAAGCCGATATTGTGAAGAAATTCATCCAATATATGTTGTCACCTGCAGGTCAGGTTAAATCAGCACAAATGGCCGCCTATCCGGGATTTGCGATTACCAAATCGGGCCGGGCCAAGCTGATTGAAGTTGACCGCAAAGAAGCAGCACGCACAGGCCAGATTGATGGCATGGCGAATGACCCTGTCACGCTGGTTAAGGAAGGGCGGATTCATTACCGCAATATTCCTGTTCGGCAATCCCTCGAAGATTGGAACGATTTCTGGTCTGAATATAAAAACGCTTGATAATTCGATTGCTAAAATTCAGGACAGGGTCTTGCCCTGTTCTGACTGTCTGCTCAAATTCTTCTGCCCTGGGATAGCGGAATATGTCCGTCTCCAATCATCCAACTGAAACGCCGTCGCCAGGCCATACACCCATAAGGCGGCGTCACCGATCAGATTTGTTTCAACAGGCCCTCCGTCTGCCCATAGTGATTTGGCAAGGCTTGTTCTTTATCGCCCCGTTATGTTTCTTGGTGGCGATGTCGTTCTTTATCGTTCGTAACTATCGTATGACCGAAGCTTTTGAGATGAAGAACTGGTTCAAGATGTTGAGCCGTGATTATTTCTGGGACAGCTATGGATTGACCATTGGGCTGGCCACATTGGCCACACTGGTGGTGACAACGGTGGCATTTCCGGCGGCCTATACGCTTGCATTTCGGATGTCGGAAGTCACCCGCCGTTGGGCTATTTTTCTGCTGATTATTCCGTTTTTTACGAGCTATCTTGTCCGCATATTTTCTTGGTATGTAATTCTTGCAGAAAGCGGTGTTATCAATGCTATGCTTGGCTATATTGAGCTTGGCCCTTATGTCATGTTGAATACCAAATTCGGCACAATTATTGGCTATATGACACTGACCCTGCCACTGGTCATTATTTTGCAGACATTTTCGCTGGCGAATATTGACCGGCGACTTGTGGAAGCGGCGCATAATCTTGGGTGTCGGCCATGGCGAACGATTATACGTGTTGTCCTGCCTTTAGCCAAAACTGGGTTTATCATTGCCGCTGTATTTTGTTTCATTTTGTCATTTGGCGATTTTGTCAGCCCCTATTACCTTGGCGGGTCAAAACCTCCAACCTTGCCCATCCTGATTGTTGATACGGTCAAATCTGGCCAGCAATGGCCGCGCGCCGCAGTGGTTGCGGTGGTGATGATGGTCACCTTATTCATTGTCGCATTTGGTGGTATCGCTGCGGCTTATCGGCGGAGGACCGCATGAAAAGCAATCGTATGCTGAAATGGTTTTTATATGGCTATCTTGCGCTTGTTCTGATTTTCATCTTTGCGCCAATTATTTTCAGCGTCATTTTTTCCTTTAATTCCGATCGATTTCCAACCATTCCGTTGGGCAGTTTTACGCTCAAATGGTACGAAACCATCTGGCAGGACCCGGATGTATGGGAAGCGGCAAGAACTAGTCTGATTGTCTCATTTTCAGTGGCCACAATCGCTACATTACTTGGGTTTGCCACCGCCTATACAGATTACCGTTATCGGTTCAAACTAAAGCCACTTTATCTGGCGTTAATCTTGTTGCCGCCAACAATCCCACTGATTATTATGGCATTGGCGATGCTGGCGTGGTTTGCCAAAATTGGTCTTGCTGGCACGGTGACATCGATCATTATTGCGCATAGTGTGCTGACCGCGCCTTTTGCCATGGCGATTATCCGGCTGCGGCTCAGCCAAATGGATGCCACCCTAGAGGCGGCGGCATGGAATCTGGGGGCAGATCAATGGCGTGCGCTGAGGCGAGTGATTGTTCCTTTTTGCCGGCCAGCGATTGTTTCATCATTTTGCCTGACTGCCGCAGTATCATTCGATGAATTTGCAATTGCCTGGTTTATATCTGGGTTGAACAAAACCATACCCGTAATCATTCTTGAAATTGTAACAGGCAATATAGACCCGCAGGTGAATGCGATCGGCAGTTTTGTATTTCTGACCTCGATAACACTGGTTGTGATTGCACAGGTCGTTTTGATGACCAGAGATAAAAAAGAAAAGGTGAATCATGGCTGATGCGTTAGTAGAATTTGATTCGGTTGTAAAACGCTTTGGTGATTTCACCGCGGTGGAAACCATGAATTTTACCATTGATGAAGGTGAGTTCATTGCCATTATGGGGCCGTCAGGCTGTGGCAAGACAACAACCTTGCGTATGCTTGCTGGGCTTGAGGAGCCGTCTGAAGGTGAAATCCGAATGCAGGGGCGGGTGATGAATCATTTGCCACCGCATGAGCGCGACACCCCGATGGTATGGCAGTCATTGGCGCTATTTCCATTTTTAAACGCTCGTGAAAATGTTGAATTTGGGCTTGAAATGCGCGGCGTTGATGCAGCAGCCCGCACAAAGAAAGCGCTTGAATGGCTTGATCGATTGGAAATTAGTGAATTTGCTGAACGCGATATCAATAGCCTTTCAGGCGGACAAAAACAACGTGTTGCCCTTGCGCGCTCGTTGGTGACTGAACCAAAGATACTGTTGCTGGATGAACCGCTTTCGGCACTTGATGCCAATCTTGTTATTCGTATGCAGTCAATGTTGACCCGGCTTCAGCGCGAATTGGGTATCACATTTGTTTATGTCACGCATTCCCAGTCCGAGGCGTTTGCTATGGCGGACCGGGTGGTGATCATGTCGCGTGGCCATATCGCCCAGATCGGCATGCCAAGAGATATTTATCGGGCGCCGGAAAACAGGTTCGTGGCGGAATTTGTTGGCCGCAACAACATCATTAGCGGTACGGTCAAATCGACCAGTGGCAAGATGGTCACGATTGCGGGAAGCCTTGGTCAGTTCAAGGTGGCTTTTGGGGGTGCTCATCAGCCCGTTGTTGGTGATGCGGCTAGTTTTGTGATTGCAGCCGATCTCGTTCACCTGAGCACAACCAAGCCAAAGGCCGGCAATATGATCGAATGCTCGCTCATTTCAGAGGAGTTTATTGGCTCGGTAGTTACACTGTTTCTTGAAGCCCCAGACGGCAGTGAGTTTAAAGTGCAAATCCAAGAACGTGAACTGTCTGATATGGATTTGAAGCATATGGGCAGGGTGTTTGTAAGTTGGGCGTCAGACCGGGCGCATTTTATTGGTGCCTGTTAAATATTGAGGGTAAAGCGATGATTAACAATCCCATTCCATGGCCAAACGGTGCGCGCTGTGCTTGCGTGATTTCCTTTGATATGGATGCAGACAGCTTGATTCATATTGCCCGCCCCACCGATTCTTATGACCGTTTATACCCGATCAGCATGGGACGATATGGGCCACAGGTTGCGGTGCCACGTATTCTAGAAACCTATCGCCGGTTTGGCATCAAACAGTCGTTTTTTATTCCGGGCTGGTGCATAGAGACTTACCCTGACGCGGTGGAGGCGATTTTGGCCGGAGGGCATGAAATCGGTCATCATGGCTATTTGCACGAGGACCCAATCGACGCGCCAGATCAACGTGACTGGTTTGAAAAGGCGCTGGGGGCGCATCACAAGTATTGTGGAGGGACCCCGGCTGGCTACCGTGCGCCGGTCTATAACATCAATCAAGAGGTTGTCGATCTTTTGATTGAATATGGCTTTCGATATGATTCATCCATGATGGCAGATGATATTCCCTATCGGCTGAAAACGGCACGAGGTGGATTGTGGGAAATGCCGGTGCATTGGGGTACCGATGATTGGCC
>CAJYBL010000152.1 GCA_913064995.1 uncultured Alphaproteobacteria bacterium | reverse complement strand
CACAGCGTCATTTTCACTTGCTTCGACAAAAACCTGCCCATCAGGCCCATACCATGCCGGGATCCGATGACCCCACCAAAGCTGGCGCGAAATACACCATGGCTGGATATTGCGCATCCATTCAAAATAGGTCTTGTTCCAACGTTCCGGCACAAATTTGGTTCGTCCATCTTCAACGGCTTTGATCGCTGGTTGCGCCAGCTTTTCGGCATTTACATACCATTGATCCATCAGCCATGGCTCGATCACAACCCCCGAGCGGTCACCATGCGGCACCACATTATCGAGGATCTCTTCTTGTACCAACATGCCTTCAGCATCAAGATCTGCCAAAATCAGACGGCGCGCGTCAAACCGGTCAAGCCCTTGATATTTTGTTGGGATTTCTGGAATTGACTCCATCGACGCGGTTGCGGTCATCAGATTAATTAATGGCAAATCATGCCGGCGGCCAACCTCGAAATCGTTAAAATCATGCGCTGGGGTGACTTTCACCGCGCCTGAGCCTTTATCCATTTTGGCATATTCATCAGCAATGATCGGGATTGGCCGGTTAGATAAGGGAAGAATAGCCATTTTGCCAATCAAATGCTGATAACGTTCATCTTCGGGATTAACCGCAACAGCGCCATCGCCAAGCATTGTTTCAGGACGGGTAGTGGCAATAGAAATATATTCATTTTCAGTGCCTTCAATCCGATATCTAATGTGCCACATTGAACTTTTCTGTTCAATCTGTTCGACCTCAAGGTCGGAAATGGCCGTCATTAGCTTTGGATCCCAATTCACCAAACGCTTATCACGGTAAATCAGCCCTTCACGATGCATTTGCACAAAGGTTTTGATCACCGCCGCCGACAGCCCGTCATCCATGGTAAAGCGTTCGCGCTGCCAGTCAGCCGAGGCCCCGAGGCGGCGAAGCTGTTTGTGGATCATACCTCCAGATTCGGCCTTCCATTCCCAGATTTTTTCGACAAAACCATCCCGCCCCAAATCACGGCGGTTAATGTTCTTTTCGGCAAGTTGGCGTTCAACAACCATTTGCGTTGCAATGCCAGCATGATCAGTTCCCGGCTGCCATAATACATCGCGCCCAGCCATACGATGATAGCGGATCAGCAAATCTTGCAAAGTGAAGGTCAGCGCATGCCCCATGTGCAGGCTGCCAGTCACATTTGGTGGTGGCATCATAATGGTATAGGGGGCTGCCGTTGATTCAGGCGCACAGGCGAAATGACCGCTACTTAGCCATGTTTCATACCAGTTTACTTCAATGGATTTCGGATCGTAGGTTTTAGCTAAAGTTGGCTCGGTCATGGTTCCAAATGGGTCATCATTAGTGGTTGGACGATAAAATATCAGGATTATCCGACAATCGTCATATGAAAAGGCCTTTGTCATCAACGCCTGATGACGCGTTTATTTCTGTTTATCGACAGGTTTTGTACGACTTTGTGGGGTGGCTTGCAACGCATCTTCAACCAAATTAGCCATATTCTCGTCAAGCGAGGTCAATTCGGGTATGAGGCCGCTGGCGAAGGCTGGGTTAAAGGTCATCATGCGGTGCGGCTTTGGTCCTTAAGGTTTTAATCATTCCGGATAGGCCGTTGAAAATGCCATCTAGTCGGTGATCGGCTTGCGACCAAATGGGAATGAGTTATAAAACGGCGTTGGTGTCGACGGCATATCCGCCAGTTGCCCCAAAACATCGCCAAGCCCCATCTGTTCGGCGGTCAGGCTGCCAATCGCTGCTTTTAGGCGAAAGGCGGCAAGAAGCTGGTTATGTTCAGCCAAAACAAGGCTTAATTCGGCGTCATTGACATCTTTTTCGGCATCGAGCAGGTCAAGCGTGGTCTTTTGGCCGAATTGCGCTTCGCTGGCGATCCCTTTGGCGACAAGGCGAAATGCCTCAATCTCGCTCGTGACCGCATCAACACGAATGCCAGTTGATTGCCAATTGCGAAAGGCTTCGCGTGCAGCAACTTCGGTTTTCCGCGTTGCCTCGGCACGGTCTAATTTTGCCTGTTTGAAACTGGCGGCAATCCTGCGTGATGTTGAACTAGTGGCATTGGTTGATAAAAGCGGTGATGAAAACACCAATTCCGCGGAAACTTCATCTCGGTCAAGCGATGTGCCAGTGCCGGTTTTTGTATTGGCAGAGAGGCTGAGGGCCAATGTCGGGCGAACCGCGGCCTGTAATGTATTGAATTTCTGATCAGCTGCGCGTTCCGCTGCAATGGCAGCCAATATATCAGGATGGCCTTCTTGAGCTTTTGTTTCGGCATCAAGAAGATCAATTGGCAAATTGCCCGTGACTGACGGTTCGATGAAGTCGTTGGCACCTTTGCCAGTTAGTGACCGAAAACTGTCTTTGGCATTCGTTAGTCTTGTTTCGGCAAGGATCGCATCTGATTGGGCACGCGCATATCTGGCTCGGGCTTCAGCCAGCCTTGTTGGTGTCGCAGCGCCTGCGTCAACCCGAATTTTGGCCACATTTACATGCGCTTTGAGACGGGTAAGATTACGGGAATGCAGCCCGACCTCACGTCCTGCCTTCAAAACATTCAGATAGGCTTCGATCGTGCCAAGAATAACGCTCTGTTCAGTTTTGGCGTAGATTGCTGACGCTTGCTGAAGATTGATTTCAGCAAGACGCGTCTTTTCTTTGGTCTGGCCACCATCATAAAGGTTTTTTGACAAGGTCACGCCAGTTGACAGATATTGCGATTTGGTGAGGCCTTGACCAGCCTTGCTATCAATTTTTCCAACCGAACCAGTGGCGTTTAACCGTGCCGTTAGATCAGTTGTTGATGTATGCGTGCCGATAGCTTCACGCGTCGCAATCCAGCTTTGGCGTGCCGCAGCAATAGCCGAGGAATTTTCAAGACTGGCGCGCAGTGCTTCATTGAGTGACATGGCAAATGCTGGCGATGAAGTTATCCCAATTAGTCCAATAAAAACCGCTACATTGACGGTTCGGCGAATTTTAAGCACAGACATGTCGCTTTTACCAATCCCTTAGAAGGTGAATTCTGGTTTTTTGTTAAATTCATCCAGATTTGGAACGCTGGCATCAAAAAGTGATTTACGGGTGTAATCCTCTCCTGAGCGCGTCCATAGGCTGGCAACGCCAACCGGCGCATCATGTGGCCGGTAAACCGCAGCCAATCGTCCCTTTGGTGCTAATTGTTGCAATAGTGATTTGGGCATGGTTTCAACGCCACCTTCAACCAAAATCTGGTCATATGGCCCCTCGTTCGCATAACCGTCAACAAGACGCGATTTCACCACAGCTGCATTGTCAATGCCATGCGCAACGAGGGTTTCTTGCGCTTTTTCGACCGTTTGTGCGCGCGTCTCGATCGCAATAACCGATCCGGCCAAATGCGCGATAATGGCGCTTCCATAGCCGCTGGCCGCACCAACAACAAGCACATTGTCACCAGCATGAATTTTGAGCGCTTGAACAAGCCGTGCCAAGACCATGGGCTCCATTAAATTGCGCCCGTTCGACAGCGGCAAATCTTCGTCGATATAGGCAACGGCCTGCTGCTGTTTGCTAACAAAAGCTTCGCGCCGCACAGTCAAAAACGCATCAAGAACATTCTTGTCAGTGACTTTTGATGGGCGAATTTGGCAATCCACCATCATTTTACGGGCAATTTCAAATGGGCTCTGGTTCATTTGCGGTTACTCTTTATATTTTTGCATGCGCCATGCGGATACAGCAATGTTTTACTTGTGACTCTATGCATTAAGATTTCTTATAATGCCAGAATGAAGGCTATTCAAGCTGACAATACTCGCGATGTTTGATCTTGCATTAAGTGGTCGCTAATAAAGAGTCTGAAATTACCAGATTTAACTTTTGCATTAAATGTTTCTGATTTTATGAAAAATCGGATGAAACAGTCGGTTTAGATCGTTGACCTTATCAAAATCATCGTATATCACCGGCAAATAGCTTCTTGCGGCCCGGTGGCAGAGTGGTTATGCAGCGGTTTGCAAAACCGTTTACATCGGTTCAATTCCGGTCCGGGCCTCCATCATTTCATCTTGTGAATGCTTCCCCATTTGCTTATTACGGCATCTGTTACGCACGCTTGCGGGACGCCAAATCGGGGAAAGGGAGAGA
>CAJYBL010000151.1 GCA_913064995.1 uncultured Alphaproteobacteria bacterium | reverse complement strand
ACGAGACAATCATCTGTCGTTGCGAGGCTGTTAGCAAAGCCGATGTCAATGCGGCACTTGCCAGCGGTGCCAGTGGCCCAAACCAGCTAAAGGCTTTTTGCCGCGCGGGGATGGGGCGGTGTCAGGGGCGCAGTTGTGGCTTGGTCGTTCAGGAAATGGTCGCGTCTCATACGGGCCAATCGATGGCTGAAACTGGTTATTACCGGCTTCGTCCGCCAGTAAAGCCAATCACCCTTGCCGAGCTTGCTAGTCTCGAGGGGCCATGGCCAAACTAGCTGGAACAGCTGCAACGCGACCTGTTGTCATTATTGGCGCGGGTATCCAAGGCTGTGCAACAGCGTTCTTTTTGAGCCAGCGTGGCCAGCCCGTGATTGTTTTGGAAAAAGATCATGTCGGGCGTCATGCGTCAGGGGTTAATGCTGGCGGGGTTCGTCGTCTTGGGCGCGATATCGCGGAAATCCCCCTATCAGTTGCGTCAATGGATTGGTGGAACCAGATTGATCAATTGCTTGATATCGATAAGGGGTTTCACCGGCAATTTTATGTCAAGGTCGCGCTTGATGATGCTGGGGCTGATCTTGCGTCTCGGCGTATACAGCAATTGCATAGTGCCGGATTCCAACATGAAACATGGGTTGATCGTGACCAACTGCTTTGCCGTATTCCGCATCTGACAAAATCGGTTCTTGGCGGCGTTCTGGTTGAAGGCGATGGATGGGCCTTGCCGTGGAAAATTACCCGCGCCTTTCACGATAAGGCGGTTGCACTTGGTGCCGAATTTCGAACGCCGGTGACTGTTACGTCAATCGATAGATCTGGCGAACATTGGCAAGTGGCAACTGATGCTGGCATGATCGAAACCGATATTGTGGTAAATTGTGCTGGCGCATGGGGGGCGCAAATTGCCAAAATGACTGGTGATATTTTGCCAATTGAGGCGCATGCGCCAATGCTTGTGATCACTGATCGCCAGCCAATGTTTTTGCAATCTGTTGTCGGGGTCATGGGTGGCACTTTGTCATTTAAACAGCTTGATAATGGGTCGATGGTTATTGGCGGCGGCAAGCGCGGTGTTGCAGATGCGGCACATAATTTGACGCAAGTCATTCCGACCGGTTTAAGCAGTTTTGTGATGACGGCAGGGCGCGTTTTTCCGCATTTGCGCGATGTTGCCATTTTGCGCGCATGGGCTGGAATCGAAGGCTATACAAAAGATAATTTGCCGATTATTGGCAATGGTAGCCAAGCAGGCATAATTCATGGTTTTGGGTTTTCGGCGCATGGGTTTCAGCTTGGCCCGGCAGTTGGCGAAGCTTTGGCAGATCTGGCGATGGCGCGGCAAACGCGGGTTAATTTGGCGATGTTTTCACCGCGTCGTTTCGCTGTTTCGCCGGATCAAGCCGCCGGCCATTAGGCGTAAAAGCGGCTTTATAATGCTTGGTGAGATAGAGCTAGGTTATTTCGACGTTGTTTTGAATTTGTCCTGAATCGCGTAAAGCCCCATTGCCATTGGTAGAAACCAAGGGTCGCCAGAATAAAACGGCATCGTGCGAAACGGAACGCCCTGAAATGCGCTTCCCTCAAATGCACTTCCATCAAGATCAGCAAGCACCATATGCGCC
Organism: uncultured Alphaproteobacteria bacterium; assembly: GCA_913064995.1. Lineage (GTDB taxonomy): Bacteria > Pseudomonadota > Alphaproteobacteria > Puniceispirillales > Puniceispirillaceae > UBA3439. The sequence goes on along the minus strand of CAJYBL010000151.1, from coordinate 2,550 downwards.
GCTTTTTGACCTAGCCAGCGCGCCCAAACCGTTCCCGAACCACAATAGCCTGCGGGGTAAATAACCCCATCATGAACCGCCAGCTTTGGTAGCTGGTCGAACGGAAAGGCAACAAACCCAAACCAGTGATTTGTGATGCCTATATTGGAAAGCTGGGGAAAAATTGAGGCCAATCCTCCGACCAGCCTTTTACGCGCCCTGACCGGATCCGGGCTCATGCGGCGCCCACCAAGCAAGATGCGTTTTCCATCGGGCGAGGGTCGGTAATAATGCCCAAGCTGCAGGGCTTCGCCATACATGTTCAACCCCGGCATCAGGCTTTTGACCATATTCTCGCCAACCTCTTCGGTAGCAATCATCTCGGAAATTACCGGAACGAGGCGGCGACGCAGCCATGGCTGGCCGCCATCAGTATAGGCATTTGTGGCACTGATAACATGACCGGCATGGATTATGCCGCGACTGGTCTCAATACGAAATTCGGGGGTGGTTGATGATGTGTTTTGCCGGCTTACCGCAATCATTTTTGTCTGGGTTGCGATTTCGACCGAAGCTTCACGCGCAATCTGGCACATGCCAGCCAGTAATTTTGCCGGATGAATGCCACCAATATCGTCGCGCATCATGCCGCCGCAATAGCGCGATGTATCAATATAATCAGGAAGGCTGTTTTGATTATAAACCTTTGCCTCAATATCAAGCAATTTGGTTAGCCTTTCAGCATCACGTTTCATGCTATCAAGCGATTCTGAGCGCAAGGCACCAACCAGACGCCCGCATTGCTGCAGGTCGCAATCAATCTTTTCGCTGGTGATAAATTGCGCCAGATCAGCCCGGGCTGCTTTGGCTTCTTGGTAAAAGGCTATGGCTTTTTTTGCGCCGAATCTTTTGGTCAAATCGTCAAAAGACAGCCGCAAATTGCCGCTAGTAATGCCGCCATTACGTGTTGAGGCGCCTGACCCAATTTGATCGCGCTCGAGAATCACAACATCAAGCCCGGCGCGGGCAAGCGGAATGGCCGCGCCAAATCCGGTATAGCCGCCGCCAATGATCACCACATCGGCACGTTCTGGCCAATGATCAACGTCGAAATCTTGCGGCGGTGCGGCCTGCCACCAATAAGGATCAGGAGAAATGCCTGTCATGAATATCATCCTTTGTCAAGACATGTCGCGGGACGCGTTTCCCGAAGCTATTTAGTGGGTAAAGACACCCCCAGTGGAGAAAAACAAATGCTAACTCTTTTTATGGGCTGTTGATTAACTTCAGTGTTTTCATCGCGCCATGGGGTCGCGCTACCGCGACGAAAAAACGGCCATCTTCGATTGAGACATTTCCTCAAGCGTATGGGAAATCCCGCCAACGCCGAGACCAGACCGCTTTCTGCCGGCAAACGGCATCCAATCAACCCTAAATGCCGAATGTTCATTGACCATTATGGCCGATCCATCGATCCTGTTAACCGCGTCCATAATTTCAGTGTAATCATTTGAGAACACTGATGCTTGGAAGGCGAAGGGAAGGCTGTTCGCCTGCGCTATCGCATCATTGAGGCTCTTTTTGTCATAGACAGAAATCAAGGGCCCAAAAATCTCTTGGGTTGACACCCGACAGGTTTCCGGCGGATTCAGCAGCACAGTGGGAGCGTAGCAGGAAGCAGAAAGCCTCTTACCACCGCAGATAACCTCGGCACCCGCATCAACAGCTTCTTTAACCCATTCCTCTACCCTGTCGACTTCTCTGTTCCTAATCAGCGGCCCACATTGCGTTTCGGCATCAATGGCGTTGCCAACAATCAATTTTGAGGCATGATCCGCGATATTTTCAGCAAGTCCCCGTGCTGAAGAGCCAAAGGAAAACACACGTTGAACAGATACACAGACCTGGCCTGAGTGATAGAAGCCTCCCTTCACAAGGCTTGGAATGAAAAGCTCCTTTTTGGCAGACGGACAGACAATGACTGGCGCAACGCCACCATGCTCCAGCGCAACCCTTGTTCCAGGCGCTACTAACGAGCGCAGTTTCCACCCGACAGCTGCTGAGCCGATAAAGCTGAAAAATGCAACCCTCTCATCGGTGACGAGTTTTTGCGCTGCTTCCACGTTGCAGCAGATGAATTGCGCCCATTCTTGCGCTAGCCCTGCCTGATGCAGTATGTTAATAAATATTTTGCAGCTAAGGGGTGTATCGTCAGCCGGCTTGACGATAACAGGATTTCCTGCGGCAACAGCTGGCGCAACCTGATGGACAATCAGATTTAACGGATGATTGAAGGCCGAAATGGCAACCACAGGACCAATTGGTTCCTTGATAGTAAAAGCCATTTTCCCATCACCGGCTGGCGTTAGATCCATTGGTATTTCGTAGCCGGCATTGTTCGCAATATCTGCAGCACAGGTTTCAACGCCGTCAATTGCCCGTTCCACCTCAACTCTTGCATCAATAAGTGGCTTTCCCCCTTCTGATGCAATAAGCAAAGCAAGTTCATCAGTTCTGCCTTTCATGATTACAGCTGCTCTTTTCAGAATGGTGGCTCTTTCATGTCTTGGA
>CAJYBL010000150.1 GCA_913064995.1 uncultured Alphaproteobacteria bacterium | reverse complement strand
ACGTTAATTCCATGGTGTTTGCTGTTCCTGGCGGCAGGGCGGTCCGAGCGGCTTGACCCAGTTGCCGATGGTCTGTTCCGTTTGAGCAGGGGTAGTGTTACCGCCTATAAAAAACGGCTTGCCGGAACCGGACAAGAGCAGCTTGTTCGTGACTCCATGTATGTTCATGTCTATCGAAACCCAAAAGCGGCGTCGCTTGACCATCTTGCTTGGCAATTGCGCCAAGCGCGTCAGGTGCCAATCGAACTGATTGACAAGCACGTCTTGCAGGAAATTGAACCGCATATTGCCGATGATTTTGAGGCTGCTATTCTTATTAAACAGCAGGGGCGTGCAAGTGACCCTGCCGGGATTGGCATTGCATTGGCGGAAAAGGCATTGGCAAAAGGTGCCCAACACATTCAAACAAAGGTTCAAGAAATCCATCCCGATCAGGGCAGTGGTTGTCAGCTTGTTACTGATCAGGGTGTGTTTGCAGCCAAAAAAATCGTTTTGGCAGCAGGCGTTTGGTCATGCCAGTTGTTGGCGCGTTTTGGCATTAAGCTGCCACTGGAGGCCGAGCGTGGGTATCACCTAGTGTTACGCAATCCGGGCATTACGATCAATCATTCGGTTATGGATGCCGACCAAAAATATGTTGCCAGCTTGATGAAGGCTGGTGTCAGAGTTGCCGGCACGGCTGAATTTGCTGGTCTTGAAGCCGCGCCAAATTATGCGCGCGCGCGGCGTTTTGCCGATCAGGCCAAAAAGCTTTTTCCGCAATTAAACTGTGCTGATCCGGATGAATGGATGGGATCGCGCCCCAGCTTTCCCGACAGCCTTCCCTGTCTTGGCGAGATTCCGGGTGTGAAGAATATCATCGCTGCTTTTGGGCATTCGCATTATGGATTGGGCATGGCGCCAGCCACCAGCGAGATAATCGCCGATTGCATTGCACAGACTATAAATTGTGAAACGCTGTTACCCTACAGCATCACGCGGTTCCAATGACCGATATCGCAAAATCCAATTTTGATGCCATTATTGCTGGCGGTGGTTTAATCGGCCTTTCGATCGGTTATGGGTTATCGCGTCGTGGCTTGTCAGTGCTGTTGCTTGACGCTGAAGATACCGCCTTGCGGGCGGCGCGTGGTAATTTTGGGCTGGTCTGGGTGCAGGGTAAGGGTGCCTATTTTCCGCCTTATGCTGATTGGACAATGCGATCATCTGAACTATGGCCAAAGCTGGCTGGGGAACTGCAAGAAACTGGCGGCCCAGCATTGGGTCTTCATCAAGATGGTGGTCTTAGCATATGCCTTAGCGAGGCCGAGATGCAGCAAAGATATGAGAAGCTGGATCATCTTCGCGCACATCAAAATGGCCAGTTCCAGTTTGAAATGCTTGATCGTGCTGCGCTGAAAGAGATCATGCCCGGCATTGGCCCCCAAGTTGTTGGGGCGGCCTATTGTCCGCATGACGGGCATATAAATCCGCTTTATCTGATGCGGGCATTGCAAACCAGTCTGACCAGAAACGGTGGTGTTTGTCTTGCAAATGCCGCGGTTTGCACGATTGATAAAATAGGAAATAGCATCCGCGTTGGCACAGCGAAAGGTGATTTTGAATGCCAAAGGCTTGTGCTGGCGGCAGGGCTTGCCAATGCAGAGCTTGCCCCGATGGTTGGTTTGCAGCAATCGCTGAAGCCGCAAAAGGGGCAGATTGTTGTGACTGAAAAGCTTGATCAGCAAATAGCATTGCCTAGTTTACTTTTGCGGCAAACCGATGAAGGCGGGTTGATGATTGGCGACAGCCATGAGGATACCGGATTTGAAACCAGTGTTAGCCCTGATATTGTTAGTGGGATTGCCGATCGTGCACTGGCAACCCTGCCTGCCTTGGCTGATGTTGGTGTTGTGCGAAGCTGGGCCGCGCTCCGGGTGATGTCAAAAGACGGCTATCCAATTTATGATCAATCTGAAGCAATGCCCGGTGCCTTTGCCATATCTTGTCATAGCGGTGTAACATTATCGGCAGCACATGCGTTTGATCTTGCGGGCTATATTGCCGAGGCCGGTTTAGGCCAAGAACTTGACGGGTTTTCCCAGAGGCGGTTCAATGTTTAAATCGACAATGCCACAGAATGGCAAGATTGTTCATCTTCACTTTGACGGTGAAGCAGTAACCGCTTTTAATGGTGATAATCTTGCCGCGGCATTATTGCGTGCTGGCAAGGTTAAATTCCGCACTGCCGCAGAAGATGATCCGCGTGGCCCGTATTGCATGATGGGTGTCTGTTTTGAATGTCTTGTCGAAATTGACGGCAGGCCTAATCAGCAGGCATGCCAGATTACCGTTCACGATGGCATGATTGTCCAGCGTCAAAATGCGCCCCATAGCGCCGGCGAGACATCAGGGTAAAAGATGGCAAATCAGCATTTTCAAATCGTCATCATTGGTGCCGGCCCTGCCGGTATGGCGGCGGCTTTGACAACAACAAAGGCCGGTCTCGAGACGATCGTCATTGATGACCAGAAAGATAGTGGCGGTCAGGTTTACCGAAATCTGCGGGCCAATCAGAAAACATCACCCGCCTACCTTGGTCAGAGCTATTATGATGGCGCTAGGCTCGCCCAAAGCTTTGCCGATTGTGGTGCCATATACCGTCCCGATTGCACGGTTTGGCAAATCACCAATACGCATGAAATTGCGCTTGTCTCGCGGGGCAAAGCCGAATTGATTACCGCCGATTATATCATCATTGCCACTGGCGCAATTGAGCGCCCAATGCCGGTTAAGGGCTGGACATTGCCTGGTGTGATGAGCGTTGGTGGGGCGCAAACTTTGTTAAAACAAGCAGCGCTTGGGGCTGATGATGCGGTATTTGTTGGGTCTGGCCCGCTTCTATATCTAACCGCATGGCAATATATCAAAGCGGGGCTTGCGGTTCGGGCTGTTATTGACATTACCGGTGGCAAACAATGGCGGTCGGCGATTCCATACGCCCCTTTGGCATTACTGCAACCCGATATGCTGGCGATGGGGCGGGAATGGCTTGGTGATATCCGCCGTAACACCGAGGTAATCAACAAAGTAAGCGCGATTGAAATCATCGGCCAGTCGAAGGCTCAAGGCGTGTCTTGTACCCTGTCATCAGGCGATAAAATTGATATCGACGCCAACCATATATTTTTGCATCAGGGCGTTGTGCCGAATGTTAATCTGACAATGGCAACCGGGCTCGCGCATCAATGGGATCATCAGGCGCATTGCTGGCGGCCGGTCATTGATGTCACGGGAAAATCGTCTGATGAGCAGATTTATATTGCTGGTGATGGCGGCGGTATTGGCGGTGCCAAGGCGGCCGCAATTGCTGGGCGATTGGCGGCAAGCGCGATTGTTGCCCGCTGTGGCAAGCCGCGTTTTCTTGCACAGCTATATTACAAATTGCGGCATCTCCATTATTTGAGTATCCGCCCGTTTCTTGACCGGCTTTATTTGCCACCTGCGCATTTTCGGTTGGCACAGACTGACGAGACAATCATCTGTCGTTGCGAGGCTGTTAGCAAAGCCGATGTCAATGCGGCGCTTGCCAGCGGTGCGAGCGGCCCAAACCAGCTAAAAGCCTTTTGCCGCGCGGGGCTGGGGCGGGGTCAGGGGCGCGGTAGCGGAGAGAGAGCTGGCGACCGGCACCACAGCCTGCGCCAAGCCATCCCACAGCCGGTCCGTATATCCATTGGTGGCGAGGATAATTTTCCGCGCTCTCAGATGTCCGTCTTGGGTGGTAATGGTAAAGCCTTGGGCGGTTTGCCTGATCTGTTTTGCTTGTGAGCCGGTGAAAATCGCGCCGCCTCGTTCCAGCACAACACGGCCCAATTCGCGGGCATAGGACAGTGGATGAAGGTTGCCGCCTTGGGCGTGAAGCATGACTCCGTCATAGGCGTCAGTGCCAAGCAAATCTTGTCCGGCCTTTGCCGACAATATTTCCGCGTCGATACCGTGTTCGACCCATTGCGAGGCACGCTGGTTGATCGAGGCCAAACCCCGTGGCCCTGTGGCGCCCTGCACGTAGCCATTTTCGATAAACTCGCACTTCAGGCCTTCGCTGTTGATCAGCGTAGAAAGCGCAGGAACCGCCGTCTTTGCCAACTCAAGCGCGCTGTGTGCATGCTCACGGCCATAGTGTTCAGCAATTTCATGAAGGTCCAGAT
>CAJYBL010000149.1 GCA_913064995.1 uncultured Alphaproteobacteria bacterium | reverse complement strand
TGTTTATTGGCAAGGGCTTGAACCTGCCCGCTTTGGTTTTTTGCATTTGGAATGCGGCTGAAATCCACTTCAGCATAAACGCCAGCTTGACGACCGCGCGCTAGAAAATCAGCGGTTGGCACAACAAGGTCATAGCCAGATGATCCGGCTGACATTTTGGCTTCGAGAATTTCGTTTGAGTCATACACATCATAAGTCACGTCAATGCCAGTTTCAGCTTTGAAATTAGCGATCGTATCCTCGGCAATATAATCCGACCAATTATAAATATTCAATTTTCCGTCGGCTTGGGCAGCACCAGTAGACAGAACACCGGCAAATGCCAGCAATACGATATTTCTCATTTTCTCCTCCATTTTAGTGGTTTGACGGGATAACGGCTTGCTTGCGCGGTAATCAGCCAATCACGATTTCCTTATTCATCTATTCACCTTATTAATAGGGCATCCACTAACTGCCACCAGCACTCTATCTGTCATCATGACCGCAAAATCAATCACACCTGATCAAGGTAACTGTGATATTCAAATGGCGAAATGTCACCTGAAAACCGGTGTAATTCCTGTATTTTGCAGCCGATCAGCATATCGCGCAATGTTTCAGGCAAAATCCGCGCAATGACCGTGCTGTTGGTAAAATGGTTAATCGCATCGTCCCAGCTTGACGGCAATGTCGGCAGATCAAGCGCATAGGAACTTGACGTGATCGGCGACGGTGGCGGCTTTTGATCCTCAAGACCGCTCAAAATCGCCCCTAAAATTGCGGCAAGCACAAGATATGGGTTGGCATCAGCGCCCGAAACGCGATGTTCAATCCGGCGCTGGCTTGGCAGGCCCAGAGGAACACGAAGCGCCGCCGTACGATTTTCATATCCCCAACAAACAGCCATTGGTGCATGCGATTCGATCGCAAAACGACGATAAGAATTTTGATGCGGCGCAAAAATCAACATGGAATCGGCAAGACCAGCAAGCCCACCTGCAAGCGCATGGCCAAGAACGGGACTGCCGGCATCACTGCCATCGTCAAAAACATTTTCGCCCTTGCCGTTCAACAGGCTGACATGAAGATGCATGCCATTTCCCGGGCGATCGGCATAGGGCTTGGCCATAAAGCTGGCAGCAAGCCCATATTTGCGGGCGACCCCTTTGGCAATTTGTTTGAAAAAGGCTGCATCATCAGCCGCCTTCATCGCATCATGCGAATGCACAAGGTTTATCTCAAACTGGCCAAGACCTGCCTCACTGATCGTTGTGTCAGCCTCGATCATCTGTAATTTACAAGCAGCGTAGATTTCATTGATCAAGGAGTCATGGTCATTAACCTCATCAATGGCCAAGGCGCCATCACGGATTGGCTTGGCACCGGTTAAGGGTGACGCTGGCGCATCAGGCTGGCCATCATTCCCACCTTGCGGATCGGCAAGATAGAACTCCATTTCAAAACCAACAACCGGATGAAGGTCAAGCGCGGCGAACCGATCCAAGATCATGGCAAGCGCATTGCGAGCGTCACCGCCAAATGGTTTGCCGTCATTATCCATAAGGCTCAATGGCACTAGCGCAGTTGTTTCTTCGGTCCAAGGCATTGGCAATGGGCCACGTCCAGTCCAGAAACAGCCACCATCTGAATCACCAGTTTCAAAAACCCATTTACTGTTGGCAATATCACGCCCCCAAATATCAAGATTTGCCGATGATAGCGGCATACGAATCCCGCCATTGATTGCTTTTTTCAGCTGGTTGCGCGGCAGGCGCTTGCCCCGCAAAACGCCATTCAGATCAAAAATCGCCGCACGCAAATTGCCAATTTCCGGATTACGCGCAAGCCACGCTTCACTGTCAAAATCACCCATGTTATCTCTTTTCAATATTTTCGCCATTTGACGCTGTAAAAGGACAAAATTCAAGGCGAATTTCATCGTCATAGCAGGCCAAATATGCACAATCCTTTGCATGCAATCGCCAGCAATCCTAAAGCTCGGCAAACCTACAATATTCTATGGTTTACACCATGATTCATTACCGTTATAACCGCTGCGGTTTCGTGCCGCCCCAGCTTATGCAGGGCACTGCGCACATCTTTATCAAGCAAGAGGATCCTTTCATGCTTACAAATGCAATTCTGCCGGTCACCTTTGGCGCATTCGGTATGATCGCTGCCTTATTGATTTACGTCAACATTATCAAATCACCAGCTGGCGAAGGCAGAGTCAAAGAAATTGCCGATGAAATTCATCTCGGCGCAATGGTCTTCATGGCCAGCGAATACAAGCGTTTGGCAATTTTCTGCCTTATCTGTATTATCGCTCTTTATGCTAGCCTCGGTGCTGACACGGCAATCTCCTTCACGCTCGGCGCGCTTTGTTCTGGTACAGCTGGTTACATTGGTATGTATTCAGCAACAAAGGCAAATGTCAGAACAGCCGTTGCCGCGAATACAAGAGGTGCAGCCGCAGCCCTGAACGTTGCCTTTTTTGGCGGTTCGATAATGGGCCTTACCGTGGCCTCAATGGGTCTTCTTGGCATTGGCACACTTTACTTTTTCATGGGCGGCACAGCGCATGGCATCGAAGCCATCGAGGGCTTTGCAATGGGCGGCTCATCAGTTGCCCTGTTTAGCCGCGTTGGTGGTGGTATCTTTACCAAAAGCGCCGATGTGGGCGCCGACCTTGTTGGTAAGGTCGAAGCAGGCATTCCTGAAGATGATCCTCGCAACCCAGCGGTTATCGCCGACAATGTTGGTGACAACGTTGGTGACGTCGCGGGTATGGGTTCAGACATTTTTGAATCATATTGTGGTGCGATGATTGCATCGATCGCTCTTGCAGCGTCAATGTCACTTGAAAACATTGCTCGCCTCGGTGGGGATCAGGCAGTTCTTCAATTCATGCCTTTGGCGCTTGCGTCACTTGGCCTGCTTTGTTCGCTTGCTGGCATTTTTGCAGTGAAGCTATTCTCAAGCAAAAGCGCTGATGTTGCCTTGCGCTTTGGCACAATCGGTTCAGCCGTTATCTTTATCGGCGGTGCCTATTTCCTAGTCCAAGCCATGGGCGGTGCCAATGGTATTTGGGTTGCTGTTCTGGTTGGCGCGATCGGCGGTATTGTCGTTGGTCTTGTAACCGAATATTACACAGGCGGTGCGCCAGTTCGTAAAATTGCGAAAGACGGTGAAACTGGCCCAGCAACTGTGATGATTTCAGGTTTGGCCACAGGCATGCAGTCTGTTGCCATTCCGGTTCTGACCATTGCTGCAATCATTTATTGTGCAAATGCGGCCGCTGGCCTTTACGGTGTAGGTCTTGCTGCTGTTGGCATGTTGTCAACTGTTGGTATCACCATGGCGATTGATGCCTACGGCCCAGTTGCCGATAATGCTGGTGGTATCGCCGAAATGGCAAACATGGGTAAAGAAACCCGTGAAATCACCGACTCACTTGACGAAGTTGGCAACTCAACTGCGGCGATTGGTAAAGGCTTTGCCATCAGCGCTGCGGCGCTTGCCGCGCTGGCGCTGATCAGTGCCTACATTGCCAAGATCAGCAATGGTGATCCTAATTTCGTTCTTGCGATCAATGACCCTATGGTTCTTTGCGGCATGTTCATTGGCGGCATCTTCCCATTCCTTGTCAGTGCAATGACAATGACCGCGGTTGGTGATGCAGCCTTTGACATGATCGTCGAAGTTCGTCGTCAGTTCAAAGAAATCCCAGGCCTTCTTGAGGGCACTGCCAAGCCAGATACAGCACGTTGTGTTGACATTGCGACCCGCGCTGCGCTTCGCAAGATGATCCTTCCGGGATCAATGGCTGTGTTGGCACCTGTTGTTATCGGCTTTGGTCTTGGACCAAAGGCACTTGGCGGTATGCTTGCTGGTGCATTGGTTTGCTGTGTAATGATGGCGCTGATGATGGCCAATGCTGGTGGCGCTTGGGACAATGCAAAGAAATATGTCGAAAAGGGCAACCTTGGCGGCAAAGGTTCTGACGTCCATAAAGCGGCAGTTGTTGGCGATACAGTTGGTGATCCGCTGAAAGACACATCAGGCCCTGCAATGAATATCCTGATCAATGTGATGGCTATTGTTAGCCTTGTGATTGCACCGCTTCTGGTGTGATCGCCGTAGATCACTAAATATCAAACCGGCTCTGGCAACAGGGCCGGTTTTTTTATGGACGCCATTGACGCGGATTAGGGAAAGGG
>CAJYBL010000148.1 GCA_913064995.1 uncultured Alphaproteobacteria bacterium | reverse complement strand
CGATGGTTTCAATCACTCTATCATCGGTTTGAAATTGCCAGATGATCGAATCCATGATCGCATTTGCCACGGCAAGATCAGTTGTGCTGTCCTGATCAAGCTTTTTTAGATCAGAAAATCTATCTGGCGCCACCCGATTGATTGCTGATCTGGTCTGGTATGATGGTTTGGCTAACTCTGGTTTTGATATAGTTGATTTTGGTAAAGATGACGCTTGTTGAATTTGTGATGACGAGGCTGTTTTTGGTTTGGCCGGAATAGATGATGACGACATTGTTGCTGGTTGGCAGCCAGCAAGCAAGATCATTGTGACAGCCACAATCAATCTTCTGGTGTGCCGCCAGCAAAGATAACAAATCGCAATCAGGCTTTGGCCTAATTGCTTTATCAGGTCATTTTTAAACATATTTTGCATAATCCAAAACATCCTTACAAATTTTGGCATTTTTTTGTTCAGCTTTCATACAAATTTCAGCCAAGAGTCCACAACATATGCCCCAAGGATTAGTCATGTTTTACCATGCCGACTTTCGACAAACTTGTCATTATCGCAAATCATGGTTCAGCATCATTCACAATCAAACCATAATTGCCTTGCATAAAGCACTTGTGAGGCGTCTTGCCATCGCCCTATACTGGCCGCCTTATCCATGCAATTTAGGCGGCCAAAATCATGACGCAAAGCGCGGGACAATTGGTGGTCATCGCAACACCGATTGGCAATCTTGGCGATTTATCGCCGCGCGCGGCCGAATGGCTGCAAAAAGCCGATATTCTGGCATGTGAAGATACCAGAATGACGCGCAAATTAATGACATTAACCGGCTTACGTACAGCGGCAAAATTCATGCCCTACCATGATCATAACGGACAAAAAATGCGGCCCAAACTGCTTGAAGCCCTGCAAAATGGCAAGATAGTTGCGCTTTTAAGCGATGCTGGCACACCGCTTGTTTCTGACCCCGGATACAAACTTGTTGCCGCTTGCCATAATGCAGGAATTTCGGTCACGGCAATTCCCGGACCAAGCGCAGTACTGGCTGGTCTAGCCACCGCAGGCCTGCCAAGTGATCGGTTTTTATTTGCCGGATTTGTACCACATAGCCAAAAAGCCGCAGAAACAGCCTTTCGCGAATTCGCCAATCTTAACGTGACAAGCATCTGGTTTGACTCACCGCGCCGTCTTGGTGCCAGCTTGCAAATCATGCATGAATTATTCGGCAATCGGTTGGCCGTAGTGGCCCGCGAATTGACCAAATTGCATGAATCTTATCACCGCGATACGCTGGCGTTGCTTGCTGAATTTTATCAACAAGCCGCACCACCCAAAGGCGAAATTGTCATTCTGGTTAGCGGCATGACGGCAAACGATGATACATTTGACACCGCCAAATTAACCGCAATGCTGCGCGAAGAAATGCAGGCAACAAGCCTTCGTGATGCGGTACAGACGGTCAGCCAGATTTCCGGCCAATCGCGGAAAATCATCTATTCATTAGCCATTGATCTTGACAAGGAAAATTGATCGCTAGCCAAATAGCGCGATGACAGCAACAGCGCATCATCAAAGCGGCATCATTATGCCTTACCAAGAATCCGACATTCACAACTTTTGATTGCCAATTTGATTTTATCGTCATGCACGCTAGCCAAAACTTTGGGATTGGCAAGATTACCCATATTCATAATGCATGGTGATTTGCCGCAAATGACCTTGACCGATGATTCGCAAAGCGTCACATTAGGGTCATCAGAACTCAAGCTATTAGGAATGCACATATGCCAGCTGTTCGTCGGGCGCGTTTCGTGCCAACTGCCATTTTTCTCTTGCTTGCGAGCGTCAGCCTTTCGGGATGCGCCAGCGCCGTTATTGGCGTTGGAACGGCTGCCGTTGCTGCCTCGACGACTGAAAAAGGGTTTTCCACATCGGTTGCTGATACCCAAATCCACGCCAAGCTAACTGACCAGTTTATCAAAAATGACTTTTCACTTGTGACCGCAGTTGATGTCTCGGTAAATGATGGGGCGGTTCTACTGACCGGCAAGGTAAAAACACCTGAAGAAAAAATATTGGCAACAAAATTGGCATGGGAAATTCGCGGGGTTCGCGAAGTGGTCAATGAATTGCAAGTTACCGATGCGTCCTCGATCAAGGATATTGCCAAGGATCTTGCAGCAAGCGCAACGTTGCGCACCAAGCTTATCACCGACAGTGGTATTTCGTCACTGAACTTCAGCATTGATGTTGTCAATGGCACAGTCTATTTATCAGGCGTTGCCACAAATGCCGGCGAGATGAACCGTGTGGTTGCGCATGCGCGTGATGTTCGCTTTACCCAGCAGGTTGTGAATTACATCATCTTGCAAACCGACAAGCGGCTGTAATTCATCCGATGGGTCTCTCGATTGCCATTCAAATGGATCCGGTCAAAACGCTTCATATCGCCGGAGACACAACCTTTGCGCTTGGTCTTGAAGCGCAAAAACGCGGCCATAGCCTGTGGTATTATACAGCTGACAAGCTAAGCCTAAATGAAGGCAGCATTAACGCCCGCGGGCAGGATGTCACCTTTTATGATCAGGCTAGCGCGCATTTTAAAACCGGTGCAATCGAAACGCGGCCATTGCAAGAATTTGACGTTGTTTTGATGCGGCAAGATCCACCATTTGATATGGCGTATATCACCGCAACGCATTTGCTAGAAATGCTTGGCCCGCAAACCATGGTTGTCAATAATCCGGCCGAAGTCCGAAATGCACCAGAAAAACTACTTGTCACGCTTTATCCCGATTTGATGCCAGCAACATTGATCAGCCGTGATCCAGAAACAATTATGGCGTTTCGCCAAAAACATAAAGACATCATCATAAAGCCGCTATTTGGCAATGGTGGCGCTGGCGTTTTCCGTTTGCAGCCAAATGATCAGAATTTAAGCTCGCTTCTGGAAATGTTTTTTGGTGCCAGCCGTGAACCAGTCATGGTTCAGGCCTATCTTCCTTCGGTTCGTGATGGTGATAAGCGCGTCATTCTGGTTGACGGTGAAGCTGTTGGTGCGGTCAACCGGATTCCCAATGAAGGCGAAGTCCGGTCAAATTTTCATGTTGGTGGCAGCGCAGCCAAAGCCAGATTAACCGATCGTGATCTGGAAATCTGCGCCGCCATTGGCCCTGAATTGCGACGCCGCGGCTTGTTGTTTGTTGGTATTGATATCATTGGCGATTATTTGACTGAAATCAATGTAACCTCGCCAACTGGCATTCGCGAAATCCAGCGTCTATCAGGCATTGATATTGCGGCGCTGACATGGGATGCGATCGAACGCAATCACCCGACCTACGCAAGCAACGGCATCGCCCGATAGGCCAAGGCTTCGGCAAGCGCGCGCATCTTCAAACGCGCCTCGCGGCACCACGCCGATAGCCACCATCAGGCCAAGGGCAATGGCAGGCAAGCCACTGGCAGTATGAATCTGAACCATACTGGCAATCGTTTCAATGCTACACGATGCGATTGTATGAATTTGTGCGTGCATTGATATAGGCCTGACAGATCATCCTAAAGGATCAGGTGCCGATAGTGTCGGGAAACATTTTTGGTTTCAAGTATAAAGGAAAAACAGGGTTTTACCAGAAATCACCGCCAATACGCTCGTGATCTAGCAATGGTCTAAAGCTGAGGTTTTGCCAAAACCAATGGCCCAACAGGCGCACCCCCAAGAACATGCATGTGAAGATGTGGCACTTCTTGATGGCCGTCCAAACCGGTATTGGAAATCACCCGATAGCCAGTTTTGCTAATGCCGGTTAATTCGGCAACACGGTGAATGGCTTTGGTAAAGGCTGCCATTTCCACAGCGCTGGCAGTCGCCGCAAAGTCGGCCCAGTCGCAATAAGCACCTTTTGGAATCACCAAAATATGAACAGGTGCCTGCGGGCTGATATCGGAAAAGCTGAGCGTATGTTCATCTTCATCAATTTTCTGGCACGGGATTTCGCCACGTAGAATTTTGGCAAAAATATTATTGCTATCATAGGTCATGGTTACAGCTCTTTATGATAATAATATCCCGGAACATAGGCGCCATCGACCTTGGCATAATGATCATTTGTCGCATAGCGTTTAAAATTGCGTGCCTCAAATGATTGGATGGCGCGATTCTGCGTTGCGCGTACATCAAGATTGATCATCAAAAACCCTTCAGATTTCGCCAGCGCTTCTGCTTCGGCAACAATCATTTGCGCAAGACCATGGCCACGCGCCCAGGGAGCAACGAAGAATGTTGTCAATTGGCAGGAAAATTTTTGGGCTTCGTTGTTTTTTGGTGGGCGCACAATCTGACAGCTGCCAGCAATCACCTTATCAAGGCG
>CAJYBL010000147.1 GCA_913064995.1 uncultured Alphaproteobacteria bacterium | reverse complement strand
CAGACCCCCGGGCCGCCCCCAGCGCACGCACCACTGAGGGCCGGGCGGCCCCCAGGCTGGCTTCGGTCCAGGTCGGCTCAAAATACAGCGATCCGCGATCACGGATAAACTCTTCAGGCACCTTGCCAAGCGCATGCGTTAGGACAAGCCGTAATGACAAATCAAAAAGCGTAGTTTCGGCCCAATTGCTAATCATCATGGCCATGCCATAAGTTTGATCAGGAAACAGCCGATGCGGCGCGCCTGATTGATCAATGGCATGCGCAATATTCTGGCTGTCACAATAAATGTCAGCTCCAATCTGCAACACTGGCGTACGCCGATAACCGGCGGTTAGCGGTACCAAAAGCGGCTTTGGCGGCAAACGTGGAATCGTTACCGACTGCCAGCTTGCACCGGCAATGCCAAGCGCCATTCGCACCTTATGCGCAACCGGCGATTGTGGGTAATGATGAAGGATCAGTGATGTCATCTCGGCTTATCCCTTTCGGGTTAGATATGTGATGGCAGAAACCTGCCCTATGGTCGGTCAAAACTAGCGCAAAGTCTCAAGAAATACATCTTTTTAGACCGCATTTCACAAAGCAAAAATTTGCGCTTTGTATTGCCTAAACTTTATGTTTTACTCCGCCTAATCGGAAGGTATCTCCAGTCCCAAAAAATCAAATTTACGTTGCCAATACCGCAACGCCGTAGTGAAAATGAGCCAGAAAGAGTGCTGCTCCCATGTCTATAAACCAAAAAATTGTTAATGATTTTGTTAAGAATAAAATCAAATTTGTGACTACCGTACCATGTAAACAGCTGGCTGGCGTCATTGACGAGATCGAAGCTTCAAAAGACATTTACCACATTCCGTCAAACAAAGAAGATGAAGGAATGGGGCTTTGCGCTGGTGCCTATATGGGCGGCAAACGCTCGGCGATCATCATGCAGAATACGGCGATTGGTGTCACCATCAACACGCTGGTGACGTTGATCCAATATTACAATATTCCGCTGCCGATGCTGATCAGCTATCGCGGTGAAATTGGCGAGCCTGTTGCCTGTCAGGTCGAAATGGCGGTTCATACAAAGGCATTGTTGGACCAGTTGAATATTCCAACCTACCATTTCCATACGAAAAGCGACGCTGACGAGTTGGACGCTATTTTAAACCACAGCTTTATGGCGAAAAAGCCTGTTGCCATTCTTACCGATGCCAGCTTTTGGCAGGGAGCATAACCGATGATTAGAAGCGACGTTCTAAAAACACTGATCCCGATCATTTCTGATCAATTGGTTGTCTCTAACATTGGCTTGCCATCACAAGAATTGCATCTGCTTGATGACCAGCCAACCAATTTCTACATGCTTGGCACAATGGGGCTTTCCTCATCAATCGGCCTTGGCCTTGCCTTAGCGCAAAAAGCCAAGGTGATTGCGATTGATGGCGATGGCTCGGTTCTGACCAATTTTGGAACATTGCCAACAATTGCCAATAATCCGGCTGATAATTTCATTTTACTGATTATTGACAATGGCAGCTATGGCTCAACCGGTGATCAGCCAACCTATGCTGGCATGAAAACATCGCTTTCCAAAGTTGCCGAGGCTTGTGGTTGTGACAATGTTGTTGAATGTTCAGCCGACGACACTGCAGCGGCGGTTAAAGCCGCGCTTGACGGTGACAAGATGACCATCATTGTCAGCAAATGCGAGTCAGGTAATATCAAGGTGCCTGTTATTGACATGGATGCGCCGGTTATTCGCCATCGCTTTATGACCGAAGTCAGCCGGCGTAACGCATAAATATGACCCATCAGCCCGCCAGCACAAATATCCAGACAAAGCTGTCTTTGCGCCACTTTTTCATGGTGGTTTTGCGGTTTGGAAAGCTAGCGGCGCTTTTATCTGTTTTGCCTTTGGCGGTCAACCTGCCAGTGTGGGCTGATGATGGCGGGTTTGATGGTACGGTTATTTTCCTCCGTCATGCCTTGGCACCTGGCAATGGTGATCCAGCCAATTTCAATCTGAAAGATTGCCAAACCCAGCGCAATCTTGATGAGACCGGGCGCAGACAGGCGCGCGGCATTGGCAAACGCATTGCCGCGGCCAATCTTAATTTGGCGGGTATTTATTCCAGCGAATGGTGCCGCTGCCTTGAAACCGCCCTTTTGCTGGATCTTGGGCCAGTCACCCCGTTTAGTGGGCTGAATTCATTTTATGAAAACCACGCCCCACGCGATGCAACCCTGGCCAAGCTTCAAGCCAAGCTAGACAGCCTACCCCGTGAGGGTGCACCGGTCATTATGGTGACGCATTATGTAACCATTCAGGCCATCACCAATATCGCGGTACCGTCAGGCGGTGCGGTGCTGTTTGATCTTGCCACAGGCTATGCACGCGAATTGTCGTTATTGGCTTTTTCCCCTGGCAATTAGCATTCGACTAGCTAACCGAGCGATCTGCCACGCCGGTTGCAATATCTTTGACCCGCCGTATGGCGGCCCAGACCAAAAAGGCAATAACCGGCACCGACACAGCCTTGATATCGATCAACGACACCCCCCATTCGGCAATTGGCAGGCTGACAGCAACATAGCCAACAAGCCCGACCCCGTAATAGGTAACCGCAGCAATCGATAATCGTTCAACCGTCTGCTGAAGCCGAAGCTGATGCTTAGCCCGTTCATCCATTGATTTCAGCAAATCCCGATTTTGGCGTTGAATGACCAATTCGGTTTGGGTGCGCAGTAATTCACCAGCGCGACTGATCCGCCGTGACAGGCTTGCAAGCCGGTCAGAAAACGCTGAACAGCTTTGCATCGCCGGCGCCATACGCCGATCAAGAAAACCGCGAACACCCTGAAAACCGGATAGGCGCGTCATCTGCATCCGGTCAAGACGCGATGTCAGAATATTCAGATAGGCTGTTGTCGCCGCCAGCCGGTACGAAGTTTTGGAATAGATATCTTCCACCTCGGCTGCCTGTGACGACAATACCGACAACAAGGCCTGAACTTTGCCATCGGGAAGCTTGATCTGCTCGGCAAGGTCATTGGTCAATGTGCTAACAACATCTTCGATCAAGCCAAGACGACCCGAATATTCCTTGACCGTTGCCAATCCCAGCAATGCCAGCAACCGGTAGGTTTCAACCTCGACAACGCGTTGCACAACGCGCCCCATTCGGGTCGCCTCAATTGCATGGTTGAAAATCACCACCCTCGAAAAACCGGCATCATCAATATCAAACGCAAAATGTACCTGTGCTGCATCTTCACTGAACTGGTTTGCCGCCACCACGCGGCTTTGCAGAATCTCCAGCATGCGTGCCTGGTCTAGCCCGCGCAGCGGCTTGCCGCCAACCTCGACCCAGATTGCATGAAACAGCGGGGCTGGCGCATTCCGCGCCCAAGAAAACGGCATATGTTCAAGTGCTGTTTCATCAAAGGCATTCGCCGCTAAACCATTTTTCGCCCGCAAGCTTTTTTCAACAAAGCTGATTGACAAAAATTCAGTGTGCCGTTCAATGCGAAGCGCATAGCCAGCCATGTCATGGCGACGAAATTTTTCGCTTGCATCAATTGGGGTTAGGCCTTCGGCAGATAGGAATTTATTGATATAGGCAAGGATTTTGCTGTCGTCACCGCCAACCAGAAAAACAAAGCGAATAAACCGGCCAGCACCATCGAAATCGGGAAAGGCACGCGCATGTAACTCGTCTGATAAAACGCGGCGAAGGGCATATTCCTGCATACAAAAAAATCCTAAAAGTGAAAGACCCAGCCTAAGAGTGCGTTTTTCAGCGCAAACTGTCCAGTCCCAAAGTCCAATCCTGCGGCTAAATGCGCCATCGATATCAGGCCATCCGTAAAACAATGACCCCACTGAAAATCATCAAGATGATGCAAGCTTTAAACCATGTCATTTGTTCTTTTAAGAGCAGAACACCAAGCGCCACAGCAAACAGAACTGAGGTTTCACGAAGCGATGACACCACCGCAACAGGCGCCGACAGACAAGCCCAAAGCACGGCAACATAGGCAAAATAAGACGCCGCCCCACCAATCACAAAGGTGCGTGGCGCATCGCGATACGTGCGCGTCAAAACCGTTGGATGAAACCGCGCCAGATACAGCCCCAATAAAACCGCATTGGCCGTTGTCGATGCGCCATAATAGCTGATCGCGCTTTGCGTCAAGCGCGTGCCAGCTGCATCGACAATCGAATAGCTGGCGATAAAACAGCCAGTGATTACCGCCAAAACAATTCCGGTAACGCCAACCGCCTTATTGCGATATTGAACAATGCCATAGGTCATGATCGCCCCGACACCATGATCACGCCAATCACCTCCATTGACTTTAAAACACCTGGAACAGTGATCATGGTAAATAGGGTAAT
>CAJYBL010000146.1 GCA_913064995.1 uncultured Alphaproteobacteria bacterium | reverse complement strand
GTTTTAGCGTATTAAACCGCTATCACATTACAACGGGACTGCAAAAGGGGTAAATGGCCTTTGAAACGTGACCAGATCGACACAACGCATGAAGATGATCTCTTCGACGCCATTCTGGCGTTAGACAGCCCAAGTGAGGCGCGCAATTTCTTTTATGATCTTTGCACGCCTGCCGAGCTTGAGGGGCTGGTTGACCGTTGGCGCGTTGCGCAAATGCTGGTGAAAAAAGTGCCGTACCGCAAAATTGCCGAAGAAACCAATGTCAGCACGGCAACCATCGTTCGCGTTGCACGGTTTTTGAATAATGGGTTTGATGGCTATAAAACAATCATGCAAAGACAGGGTAAGTTATGAGTGAAGAAAAGCGGCTAAAAATAGCCATCCAGAAATCTGGCAGACTTGCCGATATGTCGATTCAATTGCTTGAAAAATGCGGTATTTCGCTGGCGAAAAGCCGCGATCAGCTTTTATGTCGTGCGCAAAATTTTCCGCTCGATATCTTTTTGGTTCGTGATGACGATATTCCGGCTTTTCTGGCAACAGATGTTTGCCAACTTGGTATTCTTGGCCAAAACGGGCTTCTTGAAAAACAGGCGCTTGGCAATGGCAAATTTGCCGGGCTTCGCCAGCTATTACCGCTTGGCTATGGCAGATGCCGCCTATCGATCGCCGTACCGCATGATTTTGATTATCAATCAATCGACTCGTTAAATGGCAAGGTCATCGCAACATCTTACAAGGGCTTGCTGGCACAATATCTTGCTGATCGCAAAATTGATGCTGATATCGTCACGATGGAAGGCGCGGTCGAGGTTGCGCCAAGAACGCATCTTGCTGATGTTATTTGCGACCTTGTTTCGACTGGCAGCACGCTTGTGTCAAACGGGCTTGTGGAAAAAGATATTATTTTGCAATCGCAGGCGGTTCTGGTCACCAACCAGATTTATGACCCAGAAATTGCCGCTTTGGCGGAAAAAGTGACATCACGCATCAAAGCTGTTTTGCGCGCTGAAAACAGCCGCTATATCATGCTGAACAGCCCAATTAATAGTCTGGAGGCAATCAAGGCCGTTTTGCCCGGTTCGCAATCGCCAACCGTTATGCCGCTTCAGGGGCGTGATGATATGGTTGCCGTTCATGCGGTTTGCGAAGAAGGCGTATTTTGGGACACGATGGAAGATCTGAAAGCCAACGGTGCCAATTCAATTCTTGTTGTTCCCATCGAAAAAATGCTGGATTAAAGCCATGGCTTCATCTTCATCATCTGACATGACAGCGATCTGTCAACGTGCGCGCCCTGAAATTCTGGCAATGGCGGGTTATGTTTCGGCGCGGTCGCTACAGTTACCAGGCAGTGAGACGGTTTTTCTAGATGCCAATGAATGCGCCTTTGAGCCTTTTGTTGGCGCCAGTGGTTTGTCGCGCTATCCAGCGCAGCAGCCAGCCCAGCTTGTCGATGCTTTTTGTCGCTGGCTTGATGTTTCATCACGCAATCTGACAATCACCCGCGGCGCGGATGAGGCGATTGATTGCCTGATGCGAGCCTTTTGCATTCCGGCAGTTGATAATGTGGTCATTTGTCCGCCAACATTTGCCATGTACGCACAATCAGCCATGCTGCAGGGCGTGACCGTGCGTTCGGCAATGCTGGACAGCAATTTCGGGCTGGATCTTGCCGCCATTGAAAAAGCGGTTGATACCAATACCAAAATGATCTTTGTCTGTTCGCCAAACAATCCTACAGCCAATATTATGGATGCTTATGCCATTCAAAAGCTGTGTGAAACCTATGCTGATACGGCACTTATCGTTGTTGATGAGACCTATATCGAGTTTAGCGATCAATCAAGCTCGATTGCCAAGCTTGATCAATTTGCCAATCTGGTGGTTTTGCGGACATTGTCCAAATCACATGCTGCGGCGGGCTTGCGATGCGGGGCGGCGGTGGCACGCGGTGACGTTACCAGCCTTTTGCAAAAGGTCTTGGCACCTTATCCGCTGGCAGCGCCTGTAATGCAGGCAGCCCTGACCATCCTCAAACCGGAAAATACGGCCAAGCTTGCTGAAAAACGTGCCGATATCGTGACGCGTCGTAATGGTTATGCGAAAGAATTTGCAAAACTTGACGATGTTCAATCGGTTCTGCCATCAGATGCCAATTACCTGCTTTTGCTGGTTTGTGATGCCGCAGACTTATGCGAAAAAGCTCGAAAATCAGGCATTATCCTTCGTGATCAATCACATCAGCCCGGGCTTGAAAATGCGGTTCGCATTGCCATTGGCAGTGCCGAGGAGATGCAGCAATTGCTGGCGGTGATGGCGGGAGAAAACTCGCCAGCTTTACCAGCACAACGCCGCTTTAGCGTGACGCGCAAGACCAGTGAAACCGCCATTTCAGTCACCGTCAATCTCGATAAAACAGCACCGGTTAAAATCAATACAGGTGTTGGCTTTTATGATCATATGCTGGATCAGATTGCCAAACATGGCGGTTTTTCGCTTGAGATTGAATGTGATGGCGATTTGGATATTGATCCGCATCATTCTGTTGAGGATTGTGCGATTGCGCTTGGACAGGCTATTCGCGGTGCGCTTGGTGACAAGCGCGGCATTGGCCGCTATGGATTTTTCCTGCCAATGGATGAATCACTGGTTCAGGTGGCGCTTGATTTTGGTGGCCGGTTTTACCTCGATTTCAAGGCTGATTTCCCCGAAAGCCATGTTGGTGATTTGCCATGCGATATGGTGCCGCATGTGTTTTATTCGCTTGCCGAACATATGCAGGCCAATCTTCACATCGCGGTAACGGGTGAAAATACGCATCACATGGTCGAGGCTTGTTTTAAAGGGTTTGGCCGCGCTTTGCGTCAAGCCATTCGGATTGAGGGCACTGAAATGCCAAGCACAAAGGGAACGCTATGATCACCATTATTGATAGTGGCGGTGCCAATATAGCCTCGGTTCAATTTGCCTTGGAACGGCTTGGTGCGGAATCGGTTTTGACCAAAGATGTCAAAATGATTCAATCTGCCGACAAAGTTTTGCTTCCCGGGGTTGGTGCCGCGCCTGTAGCCATGCAAAATCTGGCTGAATATGGGCTGATTGACTGTATCCGCGGCCTAACCCAGCCAGTGATGGGCATTTGTCTTGGCATGCAGCTATTATTTGCCGTTTCGCCAGAGGGGAATACCCCGCTTTTGAGCATTTTTGATGCTGATTGCGAAACTTTTGCCCCCGCGCAAGGCAGGTCAGTACCGCATACGGGTTGGAACCGGCTGTCAAAACGGCAAGACCACCCTTTGTTGGCTGGGGTCGACGAAGGGGCGCATGTCTACTTCGTGCATAGCTATTTTGCCCCCGTAACAGCGCAAACAATCGCCGCAACAAGCTATGGTGATGATTTCACCGCGATTGTTGCCAAAAACAATTTCATGGGCTGCCAGTTTCACCCCGAAAAATCGGGGTTGGTTGGCGCGCAAATTCTACGCAATTTTCTGGAGATGCCATCATGATCATTTATCCGGCGATTGACCTTATTGGCGGCGCCGTTGTGCGTTTGCATAAAGGTGATTTTGACCAGTTGACGACCTATGGCGATGATCCGGTTTCGGTCGCGCAATCCTATGCTGATGCCGGCGCAACATGGCTTCATCTGGTTGATCTTGATGGTGCCAAAAATCCAGATAACCGGCAAATTGATCTGATTGCCAAGATCATCAGCAGCACCGGCCTAAAGGTTCAAACAGGCGGCGGTATTCGCTCATTTGCCGATGTTCAGGCCTTGGTTGATGCTGGCGCAAGCCGGATTGTCATTGGCAGTCTTGCGGTTCGTGATCCCGAAGCAACCAAAGCAATTTTCCAAGCCTTTGGGCCAGAAAAAATCTGTCTTGCGGCCGATGTGATCTGGCAAAATAACGGGTTTTACATTGCGGTTTCGGGATGGCAGGAAGCAAGCAGCCTGTCACTTTTCGATTTTATCGAAACCTATCAGCAAGATGGACTTTTGCATGCGCTTTGTACCGATATTGACCGCGACGGCACCTTAACCGGCTGTAACCGTGATCTGTATCAAGAGATAAAACAAAAATATCCAAAACTGCAATTGCAAGCCTCTGGCGGGGTTAGCATGCTTGCCGATCTTGACGGCTTGACCGCCGATGGCGTGATCATCGGTAAAGCATTATATGAAGGGCGCTTTACCGTTGCACAGGCATTGCAGGCAGTCGCATGCTAACCAAACGGATTATTGCCTGTCTTGATGTCAAAGATGGCCGTGTTGTCAAAGGCGTTCAATTTCGCAATCATGTCGATATGGGCGATATTCTTGACTTTAGTCAACGGTATGCCGATGAAGGCGTTGACGAGTTGGTTTTTTACGATATTCCCGCCAGCAGCGATGGCCGTGTTGTGGATAAAAGCT
>CAJYBL010000145.1 GCA_913064995.1 uncultured Alphaproteobacteria bacterium | reverse complement strand
GGGCTGTCAGGTAGCGCTTACGCTTTACTTCATCATAGCGCTGAATGCCCAGACAGGGGTTCTCCAGATTGATGAGGCCTCGCTTATTGGCCCATCCCCACATGCTAGAGAGTGTGCTCACACAATAGTTGGCAGTGCGGGGCTTGTTACCTAGCGCGTCATGGAAGCGGACAACCATCTGCGGCGTGAGTTTGTCGGCATAGATACGCCCTAGTTTAGGCCCGATATAATCCCTGACTAGACACTCATAACGCTTTGAAGAGGAGGGCTTGAGATTACATACGTGGCGTTCAAGCCATGCTTTGGCAACATCGTAGACGCGGAAGTCTTGAAGGTCTCTTGCCTCAATGGGGTCCTGACCACTTGAGATCATGCCGAGCAATCTCAGGGCTTCGGCTCTAGCCGCCTGTATGGTCAATACGCCATAACGGCCAATCGTGATGGTTGTCTGTCTGCCGCCAATGCGTGTCTTAAGGATGAAGGATATGCCACCAAGCAAGCGGCAAATGCTGACGAGGCAAGAACGGCATTGCTGGCACAGCCGCCGAAACTGGCCATTCTTGATATATGGATGCGCGACTCCGATATGGACGGCATCGAATTGCTTGAATGGGTTAAATCAATCTATCCGTCACTGCCAGTGCTGATGATTTCAGGGCATGGCACGATTGAAACCGCGGTTCAGGCCATTCGGCTTGGGGCTTATGATTTTATTGAAAAACCATTTAAAGAAGCCCGACTGTTGATGATGGTCGAGCGGGCGCTTGATAATGCGCGGCTGGCACGCGAAAATATCGAATTACGGGCGCGGATTGATGATGGGGAAGCTCCTGAATTGATTGGCAATTCGGCGGTGATGCGGACAATCCGCCAATCAATTGAAAAAATCGCACCAACCGCAAGCCGTGTTTTGATCAATGGCCCAAGCGGAAGCGGCAAAGAATTGGCCGCCCGCACGCTTCACAGCCAGTCAGACCGCCGTGAAGAGCGGTTTGTTGTGGCCAATTGTGCCAGATTATCAACCGAACGTGTTGATACTGAATTATTTGGCGCAGAAAGCCTGCAAAACCATCGCCGTGTTGTTGGATTGTTTGAACAGGCGCATCGCGGAACATTGTATTTTGACGAAATTTGCGATTTGCCACTGGAAACGCAAGGCAAGATTGTGCGCGCCGTCAATGAACAGCGGTTTCGGCGTGTTGGCGGCAATAGCGAGGTTGTGGTTGATGTGCGGGTTATTTCGGCATCAAGCTGCGATCTGTCGTCGGCGATTAGCGATGGCCGTCTTCGCGAAGATTTATATTACCGGCTTGGCGTGGTACCGTTATCAATGCCGTCACTTGCCCATCGACGCGAGGATATTCCGGTTCTGGCAAAATATTTCACCAACCGCATTGCCAAACATTTTGGGGTAAAGCCCATTCGCATTAGTGACGAGATTTTTGCTGCGATGCAGGGCTATGACTGGCCGGGCAATTTGCGACAAATGCATAATGTGATTGAAACCTTGCTAATCATGGCGCCTGATGACCGCAGCCAGTCTGTGGGGCTTGATTTACTTCCCGCTGAAATTCAGAATATATCGCGTCAAGGTACTAATTCTGATATGGAACAATTAATGGCCTTGCCATTACGCGGCGCGCGTGAGGAATTTGAACGCGAGTATCTGGAAACGCAACTTCATAGGTTCAATGGAAATATCTCGCGGATGGCGGCATTTATTGGAATGGAACGATCTGCCTTGCATCGCAAAATGAAATCGCTTGATATTGCAACGGATCTTCAAGAAGAGGGTAAAAAGACATGAAAATTGTCATCTGCGGCGCCGGACTTGTTGGCAGCGCCATCGCAAGCCATCTTTGCGAGGAACAAAATGACGTAACGGTCATTGATGACTCGGCCGAAAATATTCAGCGTATTACCGATCAATATGATGTTCATGGTGTTGTCGGGGTTGCATCGCATCCTGACCGGCTTGCCGAAGCTGGCGTTCGTGATGCCGAATTATTGATTGCGGTCACCGAGTCTGACGAGGTGAATATGGTTGCCTGTCAGATCAGCCATACGATTTTCAATACGCCGGTAAAAATCGCCCGTATTCGCAGCACTGCCTATCTTGACCCAGCCTTTGCCAGCCTTTACAGCCCAGAAAATTTGCCCATTGATCATATCATCTCGCCTGAGGCGGAAGTTTCGGCGGCGATTAGCAACCAGCTTCGTGTTCCGGGGGCATTTGATGTGCAAAACCTTTGTGACGGCAAAATGAACCTTGTTGGCGTTCAATGCACAGAAAACAACCCTATTTTGGGAACCTCACTTCGTCACCTAACAAGCTTGTTCCCTGATCTTAGCCTCACTGTTTTGGCGATTATCCGCGATGGCAAGGTGATTTTGCCACGTTCAGGTGTTGAGTCAATGCAAACTGGCGACCGCGTTTACTTTGTCTGTGACAGCACGCATCTTGATCGTGCCATGGCCAGTTTTGGCCATGAAGAAGGTGAGGCGCGATCGGTGGTCGTTGCGGGCGGTGGTAGTATTGGGCTTATGTTGTCACGGGAAATCGAAGCCAATTTCCATAACACGCATAACCAGATCATCGAACTTCATGCTGGTCGGGCAAAGTCGCTTGCCGAGGAATTGCAGGGAACTGGCATTATCAATGGTGATGCGCTGGATAGCGCCATTCTTCGCGAGGCTGGTGTTCACAAGACCGAAACCTTTGTTGCGGTAACTGAAGATGACGAGGTGAATATCTTGTCAGCCTTGCTTGCCAAACGAACTGGCGCAAAACATGCGGTGGCCTTGGTTAATATTCCGGGCTTTATCCCGCTTGTTAGCACGCTCGGTGTTGATGCGGTGATTAACCCGTCGCAGATAACTGTATCTTCAATTCTGGAACATGTACGTCGTGGCCGCATTCGTGATGTTCATCCCATTGTCGAAGATCTTGGCGAGGTTCTTGAAGCCGAAGCGTTGCCATCATCCTTGCTTGTTGGCAAACCGCTTCGGGCGGCTAAAATTCCAAAAGGCTTGGCGATTGGCGGCGTTTACCGCGATGGCAAGGCGATCGCGATTCGCGGGGATACCGTGATCGAAGCTGGTGATACAGTCATCATCTTTGTTGTGCGCGGCAAGATTGCGCAGGTGGAAAAGCTGTTATCGGTTCGGCTGGATTTTTTCTAGGTGCAAACCCGTCCAACGAGTCTCAGACCGAAATTCGATATCCAAAAACTGCGCTCATTTGATTTTAAATAGCCAGCCATAACGGTGGCGGAAAAAGCCGGTGACGGGGCATTGTTTATTTTCATTTTTACCGTTAAGCTTTTTCTCTCTTAAGGGGGATAATAAGATGGCCATTGAAAAGAGCCGCAATTTGCAAGAGATTTTCCTAAATAACGTTCGTAAGTCCCATGCCGCTGTTACGGTGTTTCTCGTAAACGGTGTCAAGCTGCAGGGAATAATTACATGGTTTGATAATTTTTCGATTCTCTTGAAGCGCGATCAGCATGTGCAGCTTGTCTATAAACATGCAATTTCGACAATCATGCCTGTGGCGCCGGTTCAGCTTCAGGATTTTGATGTCAAGGACATGGATATCGAAGGTGAGTGACGCAGCGATTGAGCCGGTGCTTGAGAGACCATCCGCCAATCCAACGCTAAAAGCCGCTATTGCTGATCTGTTGTGCGAAGCTGCTGATAGGTTTATCCTACCGCGCTTTCAAAATTTGCAATCGCAAGACATCGCCACCAAAACCAGTGACACGGATTTTGTTACCATCGCTGACCAACAGGCCGAATCATGGCTTGCGCCCAAATTATCGGTTTTGCAGCCTGGATTTGTGATTGGCGAAGAAGCCGCTTCGCTGACACCGGCCATTCGTGATCACATTCCTCTTGGTTACGGCTGGACGCTTGACCCGCTTGACGGCACCAAGAATTTTGTCAAAGGCAATCAGACCTTTTGCAGCATGGTCGCGCTGCTTTGGAATGGCCAGCCGGTGCAAAGCTGGATCTGGCAGCCGCTGACCCAAACGCTGTTTTACGCTGCCGAGGGGCAGGGCGCGGTTCGCATTGATAAAAACGGTGCGTCTAGGCTCTGTCTTAACAACCGTTCAGATGATGTTGATCTGATGTTTGGCTCGGGCAATAGTCTTGGATTGATTGAGCCGCAAAAAAGCGCCTTTCAGGCGCGGTTGCGATTATTGGCAGGGCGTCGCTTTACCGGCAGTGCTGGCATTCAGGCCTGTTTGATCGCCAGCGGTGATGAGGATTTTCTGATTCACGGTAATTCAACACCATGGGATCATGCACCCGTTGATCTGCTATGCCGTGAGGCGGGTGGCTATGCGGCGATGGTTCGCGATCAAAGCCGGTTCCATGTAGCGATGAAAGCGCCCTTTATGGCCGTGTCGAGCGAGGTGGGCTGGA
>CAJYBL010000144.1 GCA_913064995.1 uncultured Alphaproteobacteria bacterium | reverse complement strand
GACTCTCGCTCTTCAATGTCGCCAGAGCTTCGGCCATATCAATAACCTGCTGCTCATTTGATCCAAGGCGGCGCAGCGCCACAGTTCCGGCTTCGGCTTCACGTCCGCCAACCGCCAAAATAAATGGCACCTTCATCACGCTATGTTCACGCACCTTATAGCTGATCTTTTCATTGCGAAGATCGGTTTCGACACGCAAGCCAAGATCGGCTGCGGCAGCAGCAACCTCGTCGGCGTAATCATTGGCCTGATCGGTAATCGATGCCACCACAATTTGTACCGGTGCCAACCATGCTGGCATACGACCCGCATATTGTTCAATCAAAATGCCGATCCAGCGTTCCATTGATCCCAGAATCGCACGATGTAACATCACCGGACGATGCCGATTGCCATCTTCACCAACATATTCGGCATCTAACCGGTCAGGTAACACAAAATCGACCTGTAAGGTTCCGCATTGCCAATCACGACCAATCGCATCCCGAAGCACAAATTCAAGCTTTGGCCCGTAAAAAGCACCCTCACCCGGATTTAAGGTCGTATCCAGCTTTGCCGCCTTTGTTGCATCGGTCAGCGCCGCTTCGGCACGATCCCATGTGGCATCATCACCGGCGCGCACTTCCGGCCGGTCAGAAAATTTTACCCGAACTTCATGAAAGCCGAAATCAGCATAGATTGATTGTAATAGCGAACAGAATTTCACCGATTCAGCCGTAATCTGGCCTTCGGTACAAAAGATGTGTGCATCATCCTGCGTAAAAGCGCGAACCCGCATGATGCCATGCAAGGCACCTGATGGTTCATTGCGATGGCAGGATCCAAATTCGGCCATCCGCAATGGCAGGTCGCGATAGGATTTAATGCCCTGCCGGAAAATCTGTACATGGCAAGGACAATTCATTGGTTTGAGCGCCAAAGTGCGCTCATCTTCAGACTGGGCGGTGAACATATTCTCACCGAATTTTTCCCAATGGCCAGATGCCTCCCACAGGCTGCGATCAACAAGCTGCGGGGTTTTTACTTCGCTGTAGCCAGCCGCATCAAGACGGCGGCGAACATAAGCTTCGATTTCACGATACAGCACCCATCCCTTGGCGTGCCAGAAAACCGAACCGGCCGCTTCTTCTTGTAAATGGAACAGGCCAAGCTGACGCCCCAATTTGCGATGGTCGCGTTTCTCGGCCTCTTCCAGCATATGAAGATAGGCTGCCAAATCTTTTTCTGTGACCCATGCCGTGCCGTAAATCCGTTGCAGCATCGGCCGGGTTGAGTCGCCACGCCAATAGGCACCGGCAACTTTCATCAATTTGAAAGCATGACCCAGCTTGCCAGTTGACGGCAAATGCGGGCCGCGGCAAAGATCAATAAAATCACCTTGCTGGTAGAAAGTGACAGTCTGATCGGCAGGAATTGCCTCAACCAGCTCTATTTTGAAAGGCTCATTATTCTTTTTATAGAAAGCCACCGCTTCATCGCGCGTCCAGACATTACGGATAATCGGCTCGTCACGGTCAACAATCTCATGCATCCGCTTTTCAATGGCGGCAATATCATCTTCGCTAAAGGCCATTTCACGTTGGAAATCATAATAGAATCCATTTTCAATTGCCGGACCGATCGTGACCTGGGTTTTGGGGAATAATTCCAACACCGCTTCGGCCATGACATGCGCACAATCATGGCGCAACAAAGCCAGCGCCTGTTCGTCTTTGGCAGTGACCAGTGACAGCCGCGCATCATTTTCGATTGGACGGGTCAAATCCCATTCACCGTCATCGACAACGGCAAGCAATGCAGCCTTGGCAAGACCCGGCCCAATATCGGCAGCAATTGTTGCTGGCGTTACCGGCTGGTCATATGATCGCTGCGATCCATCTGGAAGCGTGATATTTGGCATTATTGTAAAAAACCTCTTACTATCAATGGGGCCAGCGGCTAGTTGGCCGCATCGCCATAAACTTGGCAGACCATAGCCCTACCCTTGCCGAAACTCAAGTACACTGGTGGTTCAGCATGCAAATCTGTGACTAAATTGAACGTCACCTATCCTGCCATTGAGGCAGGCGCATGGCATGATCGGCGTAACTGCCGCCAAAATCAACATTCGCATATCATCAAATTATGATTTTGCGTTCCGGTTCGCCGCAGCCCGATCCAGCACCCGCCGATAGATTTTTATCGTTTGCCGACACATGGTCTCGGTCGAAAAATTGGCTTCGATATGTTGCCTTGCTTTGGCGGCAAGTGCTTTCCGCTGACGCGGTTTAAGATCAAGCGCGGCCTGCAATGCCGCCGCAAGGCTGTTAACATCACCCGGAATAGCCAGCCAGCCGGTTTCATCATTCCTGATCGATTCGGTTGCCCCACCATGATCAAAGGCCACAACGGGGCGACCCATTGCCTGCGCTTCGAGCGCAACACGGCCAAACGGCTCTGGCGTGATTGACGGCATTGCAACCACATCGGCAACCATCAAGGCTGCTGGCATATCATCAACAAGCGGGGTTAGCCGAAACCGACCCTCAAGCCCCAATTGCTGTCCATAACGCACCAATTCAGACACGAAGGCAGGCTTGCCATCACCAGCACCAATCATCAAACAGATGAAAGGCTTGTCTTTGATCTTGGCCAAAGCCTGCAATAAAATCCGGTGCCCTTTCCACTTGGTGGCCCGAGCCGGAAGCATAATTACCGGCACATCTTCGGGGATGGCCAGACCTTCAACAAAATTTACAATTCGGGTTTGATTCACATTATCGGGGTTGAATAAATCAATATCGACACCGCGATGCACCACCGTCAGCCGCTCTTCGACATCGACATATTGGCTGGTGATCAAATCTTTCACATAGTTCGAAATCGCGATTACATGATCGGTCTTCAGCAATTTGCGATTATAAATCCGCTTTAATGCCGATAGGGTGGTAAAACGCCCATGAACCGTGCTTACCGTCGCAATGCCAAGCGCCGCAGCGGCTGGAAGCGCAATCCATGCGGGCGCACGCGAGCGAACATGCACAAGATCAGCATTTTCACGGCTTAGAATGGCTTTTAACCGGCTACGAACTTGTGGCCAGAGAAACGGGTTTTTAGCATGAACATCAAGCTGATAATGCGTTGCCCCAAGGCGGTCGAGATGCCGTACCATTGGCCCACCGCGTGAGATAACAATAGCGCGGCCACCATGTTTTTGAATTGCATCGGCCATTTCAACCGTGCCGCGTTCAACACCGCCACGAACCATCGCTGGCAGAATTTGTACAATCGTTGGCGCGTCACCTTGACGTGGCTTCAACAATTTCGATTTTGGTGCTACTGTCATTGGCCCTTTAAATGGCTATCATTTACTGGTTTGGTCAAGATTTAAAAAGACGAAACCCGGCGAATGCCAGATCATGAAAGTGAAAAAAATGCAATCTCTTGCATGGCACAGCATAAACCAATCAGGCAAAATCGCCTATAACAGACTTGCCGGCAAAACGCCCGGGATCATCTTTTTATGCGGACATGGCTCGGACATGGATGGCAGCAAGGCATTGTTCCTTGAAAGCTGGGCACAACAGCAGAGACGCGCCTTTTTACGGTTTGACTACAGCGGGCATGGCCAGTCAGATGGCACCTTTCTGGAAACCAATATTTCCGATTGGACGCGTGACGCGATTGCCGTTCTTGACGATCTAACCACTGGCCCTCAAATCCTTGTTGGCTCTTCACTTGGGGGCTGGATCATGCTGAATGTCGCGCTGGCGCGGCCTGACCGGATTGCGGGGCTGATCGGCATTGCAGCCGCCCCCGATTTTACCGAAGATTTGATCTGGCAACCACTTGATGATGATCAACGCAACAAGATGAAAAATGATGGTCAGATCGCGATAGAAAATCCTTATGCCGATGATCCGGTTATCTATCCCTAGCATTTGATCGAAGATGGCCGCCAACATTTGCGGCTTCGTGCGCCTCTGGCGATTACCGCGCCAGTTCACCTTTTGCAGGGCATGAATGACGCGGAAGTGCCATGGCAAACAGCAACAAGGCTTGCAGATTGTTTGCAATCTGATGATGTTGTTCTGCATTTCGACAAAACCGCAACGCACCGATTTTCCGAACCAGCACAATTACGGCTTCTCGAAACGGTTTTGGTGACGCTACTTAATCAGCTTGACCCAAAATAGCCGTGCTAAATCGTTAAAAATCGAGATCACAATAATGGTCAGGCGGGGTCAGACCAACCACCTGATCCACAAGAAGATCGCGAAATGAGGGGCGTGATTTCATTTTGGCATACCAGCTTTTGGCTTCGGGGTGGCGGCTCCAATCAATATCACCCAGAAAATCGACAACCGACAGATGCGCAGCGGCGGCAAGATCGGCAAGCGATATCTGCCTGCCGGTTAGCCAGTTTCCCTGTTCGGCCAGCCAGTCAATCTAATC
>CAJYBL010000143.1 GCA_913064995.1 uncultured Alphaproteobacteria bacterium | reverse complement strand
GGATGTAGCGCCAAAAATGGCGTTTCTGTTGGCGATAAACCAACCGAATGACACCACAACGCTTGCCGCCTTTGCGGGTAATGGCGAGGCCCTAAAGGCAGCTGAATTACTGCGTGGGTTATCAGGCGATGCAGTTGATACAAATGTAATCAGCGCATTGAATATGTGGCATATTCTGCCTGTTCTTGAAGCCGCCGGTGTGGCGGTGGATGAACAGGATTGGCTTGATCTTGTGAAAAATGCACCTGTATCGGGTCAGGGCTTTGGTGGTTTGCCGCCGCTATTGCTAAAGGCGGTCACGGCAGCGGCAGAAGCGCGTCATGTTGCCGAAACCGTGCTTCTTGCCAATTGGCTATTGCATGATGTGGCACTTGAAAAAACCAATCCTGCGGATCTGGCCGCGGTGATCCGCGCCCTTGATATGATCGGACAGGGTGACGTTGCCAAAGCCTTTGCCCATGAGATCATTGCTGCGCATTTAATGCGGCGTTTGGCTGCGATGATACCCGATGGCACACAAAGCTAGCATTGGCAAAACTGCCGATCGGCACGACCCGCTTATTGACGGGTTCCTTCAAGCCATTTCGGCCATGCGGGCAGCGTCTCCAAACACTCTTGCAGCCTATCGGCGCGATCTTTTTGATTGCCAAATAGGTCTCGCCAAAAACGGCCAGACGCTTGGGGCATGCAATGCGGATGAGTTGCGGGCGGTTATTTCATGGTGGCATCAGCGCCAGCTATCCCCGCGTTCGGTTGCAAGGCGGCTAAGCGCGGTACGTCAATTTATGGGTTGGGCTGTCGAAGATGGACTTCGGTCGGATAACCCGACCCGCTGGATCGACAATCCATCTTTGCCGGCCTCACTTCCCAAAAGCCTGAGCGAAGCCGAGATCGCACGCCTGCTTGAGGCCGCCGCAGCTGTGACGCCTGAATTGGCGGCATTGCGTGCCTTGGCGATGCTGGAAATTTTATATGCAACAGGGCTTCGTGTTTCTGAATTGGTTGGCCTTCTGGTTTCCCAATTCAGGCGCAATCCTGAAGTGATTTTGGTCACCGGAAAAGGCGGGCGTGAACGCGTTGTCCCGCTTGGCGATACGGCGCGGGTGGCAGCGGCACGCTGGATCGAGTGCCGTGATAGAAATGCCGGCTTTGTTTTATCTGATTTCATGTTTCCATCGGATGATGGTTCGGCGATGACCCGCCATCAATTTGCGCAGGTGCTGAAAAAGCTGGCCATTGCGGCGGATATTGATGCGGTACGGGTCAGCCCGCATAAATTGCGCCATTCCTTTGCCACACATATGCTGAATCGCGGTGCCGACCTTCGCAGTTTGCAAAGCCTTCTTGGCCATGCCGATATTTCAACAACACAAATCTATACCGCAAGCCGCCCCGATCGGCTTGCCGGATTAGTGGCATCGGCTCATCCGCTTGCCACTCGCCGCCAAGATAGATAAGCTTCCCATAAAGTTACATATTTGCGATAATTTGAAATGCGCGTTGACCTGAAGCAGAATGGAATGACCCCAGAATGAGACATTTTCTTGATTTTGAAAAACCGATTGCCAATCTTGAGGGAAAGGTCGAAGAGCTTCGGCATATGAGCACCGATGGTAGCATCAATATCGCTGATGAAATCGGCAAATTGCAAACCCGCATTGAACGCGAATTAAAACAGACTTATGAAAAGCTTGGCGCATGGGAAAAGGTGCAGGTTGCCCGTCACCCTGACAGGCCAAAAATTCGCAACATTTTCGACCGGCTTTTTGATGATTTTACCCCGCTTGCCGGTGATCGTAATTTTTCCGAAGATCACGCGATCATTGGCGGCATGGCGCGGTTCCGCGGCCAGTCGGTGATGGTGATGGGAACCGAAAAAGGAAGCAATACCGAAGAGCGGATCAAGCGTAATTTTGGTATGGCACGTCCTGAGGGCTATCGCAAGGCCGCTCGGCTCATGGATTTGGCTGGTCGCTGTGGCCTTCCGGTTTTAAGTTTTGTTGATACAGCTGGTGCTTATCCCGGACGTGGTGCTGAAGAACGTGGTCAGGCCGAGGCCATTGCCAGTGCCATTCGCGCTTGTTTGAAATTACCAACGCCGATGGTTGCGGCGATTATTGGTGAAGGCGGATCAGGTGGTGCAATTGCGCTGGCAACGGGTAACCGCGTGGTGATGTATGAACATGCGATCTATTGTGTCATTTCACCTGAAGGCTGTGCATCGATTTTGTGGCGCAATGCCGATCATGCGCGTGACGCTGCCGAGGCAATGCGTATCACTTCGGATTGGATGCATCAGCTTGGCGTTGTCGATTCAGTGGTAAGCGAGCCGCTTGGTGGGGCGCATCGTGATCCGGTTGCGGCCATTGATGCGCTTGGCGATGCCTTCGCCGCACAGCTTGACTCGATGGCCGGGATGGATGCGGCCGCGCTGATTGCTGATCGAAATAACAAATATATGCGCATTGGTGATAACGGCTTCGATTGATACGGTTGCGGCTATTTCGTTTGCGGCATTAGGTGATGAATCGCGTTGGGTTAATAGCTGGATTGGTCATTAATGACGGAATGGCCTTCCGCGCTTCGTCAACTGCGGCCAAATCAAGATCGGCCGATATCACCGCATCACCATCACCAGCATCGGCGATGATCTCGCCCCAAGGGCTGATGATCAGGGAATGTCCATAGGTTTGCCGCCCATCAGCATGCGTTCCAGATTGTGCCGGTGCCACAACAAAACAGCCTGTTTCAATGGCACGCGCCCGAAGCAATATATGCCAATGCGCCTTGCCGCTGATCGCGGTAAAGGCGGCTGGAACCAGCAACAGCTTGGCACCATCAAGCGCCAATTGGCGGTAAAGATGCGGAAACCGCACATCATAGCAAATGCTTAGCCCGACCGGCTCATCCCCAATCATGGCAATGACCGGCGCTGAACCTGCGGTAAAGCTGGCCGACTCACGATAGCTTTTGTGATCGCCAACATCAGCATCAAACATATGGATTTTGTCATAGCTTGCGACAAGCCCGCCATCAGGGCCAAAAAGCAGACTTCGATTGACTAGTTTATGGTCGACGCGGCGGCGTATCATCAGTGATCCGGCAAGAAGCCAGACTCCCAATTGCTGAGCCTGATCGGCAAACCAGTTTTGACTGTAGCTATCATCTTCCCATTCGGCATGGGTGGCAAGCTGTTCACGGCTGGCGGCAAGATAGCTGGCGCATTCGGGAAGGGTTACAAGCGTTGCACACGATGCGGCCTCAGCAATCAAAGGCTGGATATGCGCCAATGTGTCTTTGGCATTGTCACCAGCGCAATATTGAATGGCAGCAACGCGAAGCATGGCCAATTAGGACGCCATTGATAACAGCTTGTCGAGATGGCCTGCCTGATCAAGCGCAAACAGATCATCACAGCCGCCAATATGATCATCATTGATAAATATCTGCGGCACGGATGTTCTGCCATTAGCACGGCTTCGCATGGATTGGCGTTTTGCCGAGTTTAAGGTCACGTCAATTTCTTCAAAGGCAATGTTTTTGGAGGTTAGTAATT
This sequence comes from uncultured Alphaproteobacteria bacterium, assembly GCA_913064995.1. Classification (GTDB taxonomy): domain Bacteria; phylum Pseudomonadota; class Alphaproteobacteria; order Puniceispirillales; family Puniceispirillaceae; genus UBA3439. The sequence continues at coordinate 883 of CAJYBL010000143.1, read as the reverse complement.
TCACGGCGCGCGTGCAAAACGGACAGGCCATTGCGGTATAGATTTCAATTTTTGCCATTCCTGCCTCATTTGAATTGGCCAGCATTTGTGCCGAGCCACATCGTCAATAATCTCAAAAAACTGTCATATCATACCGCAAAACCCGCCTTCTGTCATAGCGTTCAATAAAAAAATCAGTACCGCATAAAAGAGATTGCATCTCATGGCGTACAACACGCGCCAAGACCAGCCCGCGAACCGAGCCACTTCCCGTCCCTTGAAGGGTTTTTGCCCCTTCATAAAGGGTGGCACCCGTTGTCACCACATCATCAATCAGCAGCACCCGCCGATCATCGATGTGGTGTCGCGGTCTTGTGGTTGGGCAAAGCGCCTGCCAAATTGCGTTGTCGCTGGCTGCGGTTCATTCTGGCCTATGTTGGGCCAGCTTTTTGCTGCGTCAATGCTTCGGGGGCAAATATGTAGGTTTCATCTGTTGGCATGAAGCGGAATCGGCACAATCAGATGGTCTGGTTCTACCAAGGCGGTGAAATGCGCTTGTAAAAAGCGGGCAAATAGGGGGCATTTCTGGTGCAAAAGCATATCGAGCAACGCGTTATAATGCTGCCGGAATTGTATGGCGTTTTTGGTTTGCGTGACCAGTCTCTTAACCCAGCCTAGGGATCGATTATTCCAGCTGAAAGCTTGTAAAAAAAATCGTAAAGCATACCGCCGATGCCAATCTAGGCATTGTGATATTTAGCACTTGCGGTTTTGCCAGCAGACCCTACAAGATGCCTGTCATGACCGAAATGATACCACAGCTATTTGACCCGCTTGCCCAGCGCCGAAACCGGCAACGGGCTGCTGCGACTTATGCAAACTTTGCTTTTTTAAACGATGAAGC
>CAJYBL010000142.1 GCA_913064995.1 uncultured Alphaproteobacteria bacterium | reverse complement strand
GGTTTAACGGCTTTTGATAGCAAAGTTTTTACCTGCGGCAAAATCTTTGTAGCAATATGTGCCACCCCTTGTTCGTTTGGATGCATCCCATCAGGCTGATTCATCGCTGGCTGCAGGGCCACACCATCCAGAAAAAAAGGATAGAATAAAATCTTGTGACGTTCAGCCAGGCGGTCATATATAGCGTCAAATTCATTTGCATAATCTGCACCCAGATTGCGCGGTGCCTGCATTCCGGCAAGAAGCACCTCGACATTATTTGCCGCAAGCTTTTCGATGATGCCATCAAGATTGCGATAGCTTGCCGCAGGCTCAAGCCCGCGAAGCAAATCATTTCCCCCGAGAACAATAATCGCAGCATCGGGTTTGGCGGCAAGCGACCAATCAAGACGCGCCAGACCGCCAGCAGTGGTATCACCCGAAACCCCTGCATTGACGATCTCGACAGCAACGCCGTCTTTTTTCAACAACCGGCCAAGAACATCGGGAAAGGCTTCGTCCTGCGGCAAACCGTGACCGGCGACAAGCGAGTCACCAAGAACCATCAAAACTGGCTGACCGGAGGCCATGATTGACGATGCCGGTATCAGTGCCATCATGCCGGCCAATGCCATCGGTTTGACAAAACGGCGACAGCGGCCAGACAGCCCCAAAAGGCGGCAGAAAAATTCAGCTATCATCATCGCGTTTCCCTTGATCTCGGCTCTATGCCAACCCATATCACAAACAGGACTGCAACCCCTACGGCATGGTCACGCCGCTTTTTGGTCACAAACCTTATCTGCATGTAGGAGATGCAAGCCAGTTTTTCCAGAGCGGGTAGATTATCAACGACCCACCACCCCATATTGCGGGCATCACGATCAAAGATTGGGCTAGTTTCATGGCATCATCATCCAAAGCTGCAAATGATCCAGCCGTAATTGATCTTGACGCTGCACATCTAACCCTTGGCACGGCGGCGGCAAAAGTCAAAATTCTAAAAGGCATCAATTTGCAAATTGGCGCCGGTGAAACCGTTGGAGTTTTGGGACCAAGCGGCGCTGGCAAGACCAGCCTGTTAATGGTGATAGCCGGTCTTGAAACCCTAACCAAGGGACGCATCTCATTATCCGGGACCGATATCACCAATATGCAAGAAGATCCGCTTGCCGCTTTGCGCCGCGACATGGTTGGCATTGTGTTTCAGGCGTTTAGGTTGATCCCGTCACTAACCGCCTTGCAAAATGTGTCAATCCCGCTTGAACTGGCTGGCTGCACCGATGCTGAAACAAGTGCCGCGGCGGCGCTTCATTCGGTTGGATTGGGACACCGCTTCACGCATCTTCCCGATCAAATGTCTGGCGGCGAACAACAGCGCGTTGCGATTGCCCGCGCTATTGCCCCCAAGCCCCGCATTCTTTTGGCTGATGAGCCAACCGGAAATCTTGACAGTGCCACTGGCGAAAAAGTCGTCGATATTCTGTTCAAAAGCGCGCAAGAGGCTGGCGCCGCGCTGGTGCTTGTCACTCATGATGCATCGCTTGCCGCACGCTGTTCGCGCGTTCTTGAAATCGAAGATGGCTTGATTGCCGGAGACACCAAACAGTGACCAAGACCATTAAAAATCCCCGCCAAAATTACGGCGATGATCCAGATCACCGCGAAGACATGAGTCCTATTACCGCAAGCCAAGACGGATGGGGCTTTGCCTGGCAGCTCGCCAAGCGCGAAATGCGCGGCAGCCTTGGCCGGTTTCGGGTCTTTTTAGGTGCCTTGCTTCTTGGCGTTGCCGCGATTGGCACCGTTGGTTCGGTTGCTGAATCAATGCGAAGCGGGATTAGTGATAATGCGCGTATTCTGCTTGGTGGCGATATTGAAATCAGCAGTCTTCATACCGCGCCAAACCCCGATATTATCGAGGCCGCCAGCCGTTTTGGCACAGTGTCAAAAGTGGTTCAGATGCGCGCGATGCTGCAAGCAAGTGATCGGCGAAAGTTGGTTGAACTAAAAGCGGTAGACAGCAAATGGCCACTTGTCGGCACTGCCGCAACAGCGCCTTCGATGCCACTTGCTGATGCGCTTGATCAGGCAGGGATTGTCGCCGATGACGCTTTGCTTCGCAGTCTTGGTTTGAAACCGGGTGATCGCGCCCGTCTTGGCGATCTTGATGTTGAGGTGCGCGCAGCGCTGACCAGCGAGCCTGACCGGTCAATCAGCTTTGTTAGTTTTGGCCCGCGCGTGCTCATCTCGGATGTAACTTTGGCCGCCACCGGCCTTCAGCAACCGGGGTCATTTATCACCTATCGATATCGGCTTTTGCTTAATAACCCCCAAGACCGCGATATGGCGATGGCCATATTAAACCAGCTTACCGCGCCAACACATGCAAGAGTGCGCGAAGTTGCCAGCGCCGCCCCCGGATTTGACCGTTTTGTCAATCAGGCGGAAATTTTTCTGGTGCTTGTTGGCCTGACCGCGCTTCTTATTGGCGGGCTTGGGGTTGCTGGTGCTGTGCGCGCATGGCTGGCAAGCCGGATGCCGGTTATTGCCACGCTAAAATGCCTTGGCGCACCATCAATTTTGATTTTCCGAATTTATCTTTTGCAGATATTTGTGGTCGCCACTTGCGGGGTTGCAGCAGGACTGATCGTTGCGGCGATTGCACCGCTATTTGCCATTCACATCCTGTCTGGCTATGTTACTGTTCCGCTTGAAATGAGAATCTATCCAGTGCCATTGATCATTGCTGCCGGTTTCGGACTTGGCACCGCTTTTCTGTTTGCGGTATGGCCGCTGGCCAAAGCCGAAGAAGTGCGCGCTGGCGATCTGTTTCGCAGCTTGATCGAAATGCCCGATGGATGGCCCAAACCACGCTATCTTGTTATGATGATCATAGCCGCCATTGGCCTGACATGGCTGGCCTATCTTGCAACGCATAATCTTGGCATTACCGCCAGCTTTATTGGCGGCTCGCTAGCTTCGTTATTGCTATTATCGGTTCTTGGCAATCTTCTGGTGCGGCTATTGCGTCTTGCGCCCTTGCCGCGTTTCGTTCCTGCCCGTTTGGCGCTATCCAATATTACCCGCCCCGGTTCACCCGTGCGCTCGGTCATCATTGCCTTTGGCCTTGGGCTTTCGGTTTTGGTGACGGTATCGGTAAGTGAGTCCAATCTTGGCCGCCAAATCAATGATCGGGTTGCCGAAGATGCGCCTGCTTGGTTCTTTATTGATATTCAGCCCCGCCAGATTGACGCCTTTGAAAAGCTTGCCAAATCGATTGATGGCATCTCACAAATCACCAAAACCCCAATGCTTCGTGGTCGCGTTTCCAAGATCAATGACATTCCGACAGCAGAAATTACCCCGCCTGAAGGATCGGCATGGATTCTTCGCGGTGACCGCGCTTTGACATGGTCAGCATCACCACCAAAAGGAAGCGAGATTGTTACCGGAGATTGGTGGTCAAGCGATTATAGCGGCCCACCACTTGTGTCAATGTCCGAAGACGCTGCTGGTGATTTCGGCCTAACAATTGGCGACACGGTTAGCATTAATGTTCTTGGGCGCGAAATTACCGCAACAATCGCCAATCTTCGTAAAGTGGACTGGCAAAGCTTCCAGATCAATTTTGTTTTTGTGCTTAATCCCGGCATTCTTGATGCCGCCCCGCATAGCTGGATTGCAACCACCCATGCCGATAGTGACGCCGACGCCGATGCGGTTGAGCGCGCCGTTACCAGCAACTTTTCGAACATCTCGGCGGTCTCGGTAAAAGAGGCCGTGGCAACCGCGCAGCGCGTCATTGGCCTTCTTGGCGGTGCGGTGCGGTTAACCGCCCTTGTCACTCTGGTCGCAGGCATTGCCGTTCTTGCCGGAACCGTTGCCAGTAGCGAGTCGCAACGACTTGCTGACTCCGTTATTTTAAAAGTACTTGGTGCAACTCGTCTGTCGATTGGCCTTGCCTGGTTTCTTGAATATGCGTTTTTAGGATTGCTTACTGCCATTGCCGCGGCGTTTATTGGCAGTCTTGCAAGCTGGGCTTTGGTTCAAGGATTTTTAGGCGCGGAATTTATTCTTGATGGCTGGCTGGTTTTTAGCACCACCCTTGCCGGTGCCGTGGCAACAGCAATTTTGGGACTGGCTGGCGCAATGAAAACCCTTGGCCGCAAACCGGCGCCCCTGCTTCGCGAACTTTAAACTAGCTCAAAAAAAGCCGCGCGCAAAAATGCATCAACGGTAAAAACGTCATTGCGAGGCCGCCAGTGATCGGATATAGCAATCTCCTATGAGCAAGCAAGATATCAAAAAAGTCGTCCTCGCCTATTCAGGTGGCCTTGATACTTCGGTGATCCTGCGCTGGTTGCAAGACCATTACCGCGCTGAGGTGGTTACCTTTACGGCCGATATCGGTCAGGGCGAAGACATCGAGCCAGCACGCGCCAAGGCCGAGATGATGGGAATCAAGCAAATCTATATTGAAGATTTGCGTGAAGAATTTGTGCGCGATTATGTTTTCCCCAT
>CAJYBL010000141.1 GCA_913064995.1 uncultured Alphaproteobacteria bacterium | reverse complement strand
TCCGGCAACATATACAGGGGCTTTCACGCCGATCCGCGAATGGTTTGCAGGTCTTCCCGAGGCCAAGGCGCGCGGTTATGCGCCGGGGCGTTTTTCGTTCAATGTCAAAGGTGGGCGCTGCGAGGCCTGTCAGGGCGATGGTTTGATCAAGATCGAAATGCATTTTCTGCCTGATATCTATGTAACCTGCGATAGCTGCAAAGGACGCCGTTATAATCGGGAAACGCTGGAAATTACCTGGCGCGGCAAATCCATTGCCGATGTTCTGGATATGACGGTCGAAGAAGGCGTTGACTATTTCAAGGCGGTGCCATCTATCCGCGAAAAGCTGGAAACCATGCTTCGTGTTGGGCTTGGCTATGTTCGTATTGGCCAGCAAGCAACCACCCTGTCAGGTGGTGAGGCGCAACGTGTCAAATTATCCAAGGAATTATCGCGCCGCGCAACGGGCCGCACGATTTACATTCTGGATGAGCCAACAACTGGTCTGCATTTTCATGACATCGCCAAGTTGCTCGAGGTTCTGCAAGAATTGGTCGAACAGGGCAATAGCGTGATTGTGATCGAACATAATATGGATGTGATCAAAACCGCCGACTGGATTATTGATCTTGGCCCTGAAGGCGGCGATGGCGGCGGTTATATCGTTGCCGAAGGCACGCCTGAACAAGTGGCAAAAGTTGCTGATTCCCATACCGGCACCTATCTTGCCCGTGTTTTAAAAAAGTGATTGATGATGAATGATCTTGCTCCTGTTCATGTGATTGGTGGTGGTCTTGCTGGGTGTGAGGCTGCCTTCCAAATTGCCAGCATGAATGTGCCTGTTGTGATCCATGAAATGCGCCCAACGCGCAAAACCGATGCGCATCATAGCGAAGGCCTTGCCGAACTGGTTTGTTCCAATTCTTTTCGGTCAGATGATGCAACGGCAAATGCTGTTGGTGTTTTGCATCAGGAAATGCGGATTCTGGGATCGTTGATCTTGCAGGCCGCAGATGCTGAAAAGGTGCCTGCTGGTGGCGCTTTAGCGGTTGATCGTGATCGTTTTTCCGCCGCTGTAGAGGCTAAGATCAACAGTCACCCGCTGATCACGGTTCAACGCGAAGAAATTGCCGATATTCCCGAAGATTGGCAACAGGTCATCATTGCCACTGGCCCGCTAACCTCGCCTGAACTAGCCGAGTCAATCCGGCGCTGGGGCGGTGAAGATGATCTGGCTTTTTTTGATGCGATTGCGCCCATTGTCCATTTTGACAGTGTGGATATGAATGTGGCTTGGTTCCAGTCACGATATGACAAATCCACTGATGGCGGCGATGGCAAGGATTATATCAATTGCCCCATGACACAGGCGCAATATGAAGCCTTTATTGATGCGCTTTTAACCGGCGAAAAAATGTCATTCAAGGAATGGGAAGAAAACACCCCCTATTTTGATGGCTGTATGCCAATTGAAATCATGGCGTCACGCGGGCGCGAAACGCTGCGTTGGGGGCCAATGAAGCCGGTTGGCCTTACCAATGCACATGACGGGTCTCGCCCCCATGCGGTTATCCAGCTTCGTCAGGATAATGCGCTTGGCACGCTGTATAATATGGTCGGGTTTCAGACAAAGCTGAAACATGGCGAACAGGTGCGGGTGTTTCAAACGATTCCGGGCCTTGAAAATGCACAATTTGCAAGGCTTGGCGGATTGCACCGTAATACCTTTATCAATTCGCCGCGTCTGCTTGACCCGCAATTGCGGCTGAAGGCAAAACCAAATTTGCGCTTTGCTGGGCAAATTACCGGTGTTGAAGGCTATGTTGAATCGGCGGCGATTGGTTTGCTTGCTGGCCGAATGGCCGCAGCTGAGATGCTTGGTAGTGAATGGATTGCCCCACCAGCCGATACCGCGCATGGCGCGCTTCTTGCGCATATTACCGGCGGTGCCATGGCTGATAGTTTTCAGCCAATGAATGTCAATTTCGGCCTGTTTCATGAATTGCCGGTGAATGAGCGCGGGCGGCGACCGCGTGGGCGTGATCGCAAAGCTGCCTATGCCGAACGCGCCTTGACCAAATTGGCGGCATGGGGCAGCGCAACAGCGTTATAAACGAGATTGCTGGAATGCGCCGTTTTCAGACCCAAATGACTTTGGTGACCCATTTACTTTGGTGAACAGATTTATTTTGGTGGGCCGAATAACTGCCATGCCAGCATTTTCCACACCAGCGCCGGATGATTGGCGTCTGCATTCGGGCGTTGCATATAGCGAAGCCAGCAAGCCGCCAGATACAGAAATGACCGTTTTTGCCCAGCATCATCGCGGCGAAGCGAGCTGATCTGCAGCCTGTCCAAGGGCATTGCCGCATGTGGTTCATGCCCGCGGATCGCGTGATGCAATTGATGGCCAATATCGGTGGCAATTGCCGATTGCGCCGCCTGCCCCATATGTTTGGCGACAAGCGCCCAAACTGCCGCCCAGCCGTCACTATTGTCGCGATTTTCATCATGGCAGGCGGTTTGCCAATGGCCGATTAAATCAATGATGTCTGACTGTAATCCCTCATGGATTTGAAATTGCGCATGCAATTGTGTGACAAGCGGGGCTGTTTGGGCGGTGCTGTCAGATAAGGCATCAACCCACCATTGAACGCGGATTGCGGCAAGAAGTGACTCGCTTGGGATGTGAAGCGCCGAATCAAGCGCAATCGCAAGATCAAATATCGAGGCGGCAAGAGATTGGTCATTGGCAGGTTCAAACATCAAACAAAGCGCCAAAGGACGGCCAAACGGATGATCGCTATCACGCAATGCCGCTAAGGCGGTTTTGGCGTTATCGGTCATGCAAACCAAACCGTGCGAAAAATTGTTTAGGCAATGTCATAAAGGCCGGTAACGGCATTACGCCCCTCGCTCATCAACACATTCCATGTGCGGCAAGCCGCCGGCGTTGACATAACCTCAAGCGCAATCCCATGAAAGCGAAGTGCCGCCGATAAATCATTCATTGGATCCATTGGTGCGCCGCCAACCCCAAGAATAAACAAAGGCGGAAAATCATCGCCGAAATGCGGCAAAAGGTCATCAATCACCAATGTTTCAGGTTTAGCTGGCGGTGTCCAGATTGCCGTTTGGCGTGGATGCACCAAAACCGAACCGCTGTAACGTTCACCGGAAATGCGAAAACTATTGCCGCCATAGCCATGGATCAATTGCAGATCACTGGCACCCTCAAAACTGCGGATATCAACAAGTTCGCTTGAGGCGTCACTAGGTGACTTGATGCTAGGTTGTTTCGGACTGGGTGTTTTAGGTTCGTTCATATTCAGGCTTTTCAACGCCATTATCGTCATCGTCATCGCCGCGTTTAATGTCAAAACGTGACAAAAGGCCAACGGCAACAAACACTGATGAATAGGTGCCGATCAAAACACCCCAGATCATCGCAATGGCAAAATCACGAAGCACCGCACCGCCAAAAATCACAATTGCCGTCAAAGCAAGCAGGGTTGTGACCGAGGTCATAACGGTTCGTGACAAGGTTTCGTTCAGGGATTTGTTCAAAATATCGCCAAGGCTATAGGATTTATAGCGGCGTAGATTTTCACGAACACGGTCAAACACCACAACCGTATCATTAATAGAATAGCCAGCGATGGTCAAAATCGCCGCCACGGTTGCCAGATTAAATTCAAAATTTGTCAGCGCGAAAAGCCCAATCGTTGATAAAACATCATGGGTTAGCGCCAAAATCGCAGCGATTGAAAACTGCCATTCAAAACGGAACCAGATATAGACCATGATTGCCAAAAGTGCACAAACAACCGCCAAAATGCCTTTCTCAGCCAGTTCAGCACCAACAGTTGGTCCGACAAACTCGGTTCGGCGGACGTCATAATCGTTTCCAAGCGTGTTGCCAACAAGCTGGATCGCGGCGATTTGCGCCTTTTCATCACCATCTTGGCGTTGGATTCGGATCAGAATATCGGTTTCGGTACCAAAGCCTTGAAGGCTGATATCACCAAGACCCAAGGATTCAAGATCACCACGAAGACCTGAAATATTGGCAGGGCCTGTGTTATGGCGCGCTTCGATCAGAATACCGCCTTTGAAATCAATGCCAAGATTCAGCCCGATAATGGCAAAAAGTCCAATCGATCCGGCGACAAGCAATGACGATAAAATAAAGGCAAGCCGATAGAATTTCAGAAAATTGATCGACGTGTTTTCAGGAACAAGTTTTAGACGCATCGGTTAGAACCCTTCTTAGAGAACAAGTCTGGTGGGGCGTTTGCGTTCAACCCAGAAAACAATGAACAGACGTGTCACCATAACCGCCGTAAACATGGATGTGGCAATGCCAATGCCTAGCGTGACAGCAAAGCCCTTAATTGGCCCTGACCCGAAAATATACAGGAACAACGCGGCAAATAAGGTGGTTAGGTTCGAGTCAATGATTGTTGAAATGGCGCGCTGATAGCCGCTATCAATCGCCGCAATGGCCGACCTGCCCTTTGATAATT
>CAJYBL010000140.1 GCA_913064995.1 uncultured Alphaproteobacteria bacterium | reverse complement strand
CTCTGATTTTGCTGCCGATGTTGCTGCGCAACTTTCATAGATCAGGTTCGGATATCAACCTACCAAAGGGAGTAATCTGCTCGTGACAAAAACGTCCAAATATGCATCACCACATGTCTACAGTAGGGTGATGCTGAAAATTTCCGGTGAATCTCTTATGGGAAAGCTTCCCTATGGCATTGATCCCGAAATGGTCGGAACTGTTGCGCAGCAGGTTAAAGACGTTGTCGCCACAGGTGTTGAGGTATGTCTCGTCATTGGTGGCGGCAATATTTTCCGCGGCATGTCAGGTGCCGCTGCCGGTATGGAACGAGCCACCGGCGATTATATGGGCATGCTGGCAACAGTGATGAATGCGCTTGCCATGCAAAATGCGCTTGAACAGATTGATGTTCCGGTTCGCGTCCAATCCGCCCTGACGATTAGTGCCGTATGTGAGCCTTATATTCGCCGCCGTGCCACCCGCCATCTTGAAAAGGGACGGGTGGTTATTTTTGCGGCAGGAACTGGCAATCCATTTTTCACCACCGACACGGCAGCGGCATTGCGCGCATCCGAGATGAATTGTCAGGCCTTGTTGAAAGGCACCAGAGTCGATGGTGTTTATTCCGATGATCCGGAAAAGAATAAAGACGCCAAACGTTTTGATCGGGTTAGCTATATGCAGGTGCTTACCGATGATTTGCGCGTGATGGACGCATCAGCCATTGCCTTGTCACGCGAAAATAATATTCCCATTCTGGTATTTTCCATTGAAACGCCCGGTGAATTTGAGCGCGTTGTCAAACATGAAGGACGATTCACTATCGTTTCCTAGCTAAATTATTGATTAACGCGGGCAAGCCCTCCCGATCGAGATAAAGGATATAACCATGGCAGAACTTGATACTGATGATATTCAGCGCCGCATGGACGGAAGTCTGGCAAGCCTTCACACCGAATTTATGGGGCTTCGGGCTGGCCGCGCGTCAACCGGAATGCTTGAGCCAATCATGGTTGATGCCTATGGGTCAAAGATGCCAATGAATCAGGTTGGCAATATTTCAGCACCTGAGCCACGGCTTTTGACGGTTTCGGTTTGGGATGCTGGTATGGCATCTTCTGTTGAAAAGGCGATCCGCGAGTCTGACCTCGGTCTCAACCCATCAACCGAAGGAAATCTTATCCGGGTACCGATTCCTGATCTTTCGGAAGAACGCCGCAAAGATATGGTGAAAGTCGCTGGTCGCTATGCTGAGGCGTGTCGTGTCGCCATTCGCAATATTCGCCGCGATGGTATTGAAACCGCGCGCAAAGCCGAAAAAGAAGGGCTGATTTCCGAGGATGATCGCCATACTCAAGAAAATCAGGTTCAAAAATTAACTGATGATTTTGTTAAAAAAGTTGATGATGCGCTTTCCCATAAGGAAAAAGAGATAACGCAGGTATAAGTTGCCCGTTATTTAGTTTTCAGGGGGGGTGGGAAGATGCTAAAAAATTTACATCATTTGGCAATCATTATGGATGGCAATCGCCGCTGGGCGCGTGCACTCGGATTTGAGGTGCTGAAAGGCCACCGCCAGGGCGCGGATACGCTTGAGGCCATTAGCCGCGCCGCCATTGACCAAAAAATTGAATGGTTGACGGTATTTGCCTTCTCATCGGAAAATTGGCAGCGTCCGGCCACCGAGGTTAAAGGGCTTATGTCTTTGATGAAATGGTTTATCCATACCCGGTCAAAAGAGCTGATTGATAACAATATCCGACTTCGAATCATTGGGCGGCGCGACCGGTTCTCGAATGATCTTCAAGATGCTATTGATGGTGTTGAAAAATCTTCGGCTATGAATACAGGGCTTAACCTGACTGTTGCGCTTGATTATGGTGGGCGTCAGGATCTGACGGCGGCGGCCGCGCGAATTGCATATGAAGTTGAGTCTGGTTTACTAAAAGCCAATCAGGTGAATGATGATTTGCTGAAATCACGCCTTTCGACAAGAGTATTGCCGCCGGTTGACCTGTTGATCCGGACCGGGGGCGAGCAGCGCATTTCGAATTTTCTTTTGTGGGATTTGTCATACGCCGAATTGCATTTCAGCGATCGATATTGGCCGGAATTCACTGCACAGGATTTGGCGATGGCTATTAGTGATTACACTAAGCGCGAACGACGCTTTGGCGGAGATCCGAGTAAAATTCATCAGCTTCATATGGTGAAAAGTGATCTAGCTTGACCAATTTAGCCAAATCATCAGGAACGCTGCGTCGGGTTTATGGCGCGTTGGCGCTGATTCCTGTTGTTGCGCTGGTCTGGTTTGATCAGATGGCTGCTGGTCTTGTCCTTGCTTGTCTTGGCTGTTTGATGGGTCTTGAGATCAAACGCATTACCGGCCTGCCATTTTTTGCTGGTTTGATTGTTCTGGCTTTGATTACCGTTCAATCATTTCCCCATTGGATGCTTGGCCTTTCTTTGACCATGAATGTTGGCTTGACCCTTTTGGTTGCTGGCCTTGTGGCGGCAATCATCGTTGGTATTTCCAGCAATCGTCTGGCAGGTCTGTTTGTTGGATTGCTATCTCTTTGCCTTGCCAGTGGCGGCTTGTTGTTATCCCAGCCATCAGGTCATATTATTCTGGTCGCGCTTGCGGCCATCATTGCCGCTTGTGACAGCACTGCCTATTTTGTTGGCCGCTGTGTTGGTGGGCCGAAATTATGGCCGCGTGTTAGTCCCAATAAAACCCTTTCGGGAAGTATTGGCGGGCTTGTCGCGGCAATGGCAGTGACATCTTTGGTCGCATCAATATTTGGTTTTGATGATTTGGTAGATGCTTTGATTATGGGGCTATTTATTGGCGGGCTTTCGCAGGCTGGCGATTTGATGGAATCGGCTGTAAAGCGCCAGCTAGATGTCAAAGATAGCGGGTCTATTCTGCCCGGCCATGGCGGCATGCTTGACCGTTTTGATAGCTATATTTTTGTTGTTCCTGCAGTCTATCTTTATATTTTTGGTGTTTAATTGGTTTTGAATATGGCTGGCGTAAAACAAATCACGGTTTTGGGGGCAACAGGATCAATTGGTCAAAGCAGCCTTGCTCTAGTGCGTCAACATCCTGACCGCTTTGGGGTTCATGGATTGGTCGCTGGCAGGGATTTTAATCGTCTGGCCGCTCTGGCGCATGAATTCAAACCCAAAATCATTGGTATCCATGACCAGACAAACCTGTCCGCTTTAAAAGAATTGGTTTCAACGCTTGATTGCCAGTTGGTTGCTGGCGAGGTGGCCTGTAGCGAAATTGCGGCGATGCCCGTTGATCTGGTGATTGCCGGTATTAGCGGTCTTGCCGGATTACCTTCGGTGATGGCGGCGGTAAGTGCTGGTCAGACAGTTGCGATTGCCAATAAGGAATCGCTGGTTTCGGCAGGTGCGGTTGTCACCCGCCAAGCCATTTTGTCAGGTGCCCATATTCTGCCGATTGATAGTGAGCATAATGCTGTTTTCCAGTGCTGGAATGGCTGGAAAGGGCATCAATCAACCGACAAGACAAATGGCAATACAACCGAATTAAGCCATATTTGCCTAACCGCGTCAGGCGGGCCATTTTTGACAATGCCGATCGATGAATTTGCCGCAATCACACCGGCTGCGGCGGTAAAACACCCGAATTGGGAAATGGGGCAGAAAATTTCCGTTGATAGTGCCACTATGATGAATAAAGGGCTAGAGGTTATCGAAGCGCATTGGCTTTTCGACCTCAAGTCAAGCCAGATTGAAGTGTTAATACACCCTCAGCAAGCGGTTCACGGGCTTGTCTATTTTCGTGATGGATCAATCATTGCGCAAATGGGTGGGGCTGATATGCGAACGCCGATTTCCTATGCTATGGCGTGGCCTGACCGGCTTGATTGGGGGCCAGAACCGCTTGATCTTGCGACGATTGACAATCTAACCTTCGCGCAGGTTGATCCTGACCGGTTTCCTTGTTTCATGCTGGCGCGTCAGGCGCTTGAGGCAGGGGGAGTTGCCCCTGCCGTTCTGAACGCTGCAAATGAAGTGGCGGTCGGTGCCTTTTTGACTGGAAAGATTGGGTTTTTGGATATTGCCAGCATTGTCGACTCCTGCCTTTCCAAAGCTTTGGTTGGGGATTTGACAACGATCGAGGCGGTTTACGCGATTGATCAGACCACCCGCGAACACGCGCGACAAATTGTGGCATCGCGTTAAGTTTTCAAAAATAACTAAACTGGGCTAAATTAGAATCAACGCCTCACATATACAGTTTTGCAATCGCTCACGACAGGATATTTTATGCCCGAACTCGGCTTTACCGATCTTATTCTTGGCTTTTTATTGTTAATCACGCCGGTTGTCTATTTTCATGAGCTTGGTCACTATTGGGTGGCACGAAAAGCCGGTGTCGTAGTTGATGTTTTTTCAATCGGCTTTGGCCCTGAAATTTACGGGTGGACGGCCAAAACCGGAACAAGATGGCGTGTCTCAGCCATTCCGCTAGGTGGATATGTCAAGATGCGCGGT
>CAJYBL010000139.1 GCA_913064995.1 uncultured Alphaproteobacteria bacterium | reverse complement strand
TCAACCTTGCCCTCAAGTCGTGCCTGCAATAATTCCGACCCTTCGTTGTGAAGGGCGCGCCGCCCCATATCAATGGCCTGTATCTGTGACGGAGATTTTGTACGAATAGCATCATAATAAGTATCACAAACATGGAAATAGTCACGCATGACGCGGCGCAATGGCCCCATTGCCATAAAAAACTGAATCAAGGGAGTTTCATTGGCTTGGCGAATGTCGAAATGAACATGCCGTCCTTCAAGACGAAGCGTCAGGTGAAACGGCCCTGTTTGTGGCTCAAGACGGAACATATTATCTTCAAGAATATCATAGATCGCGATTGCGCGTTCCTGTTCGGCCTCGGCAGATCGACGGGGCTTGCCAGCATCATCAAGATCAATCTTGACGAGCCGGTTTTCGTCTTTTTGTTCCCCGTCCGCAGCCATTACATCCCTACCGGTTCATTCGTATCCGCATCGATAAGGCATGCGCCCCAAGCCCTTCGGCATCAGCAAGCTCAACACCCGAAGGCGCAATGGCAGCAAAGCCATCAGCATCACATGCCACAATCGTTGTTCGCTTCATAAAATCGGCAACGCCAAGCCCGGATGAGAATCGTGCGGTTCGCGCGGTTGGCAAAACATGGTTTGGGCCAGCAACATAATCGCCAATCGCCTCTGGCGTATAACGGCCAAGGAACATGGCACCTGCATGCCGAATTTTGCCTGACCAGCCAGCCGCATCATCAAGCGCAAGTTCAAGATGTTCAGCCGCAATCCGGTTTGCGAGCGCTGGCATCTCATCCATCGACAGAACCGTGATAATGGCGCCATTATCCGCCCATGACTGGCCAGCAACAGCGGTGCGTTCAAGCTGCGGCAACATCGCTTGTACCGCCGCTTCAACCGCATCAGCAAAATCCACATCATCAGTAATCAGAATGGATTGCGCAGCTTCGTCATGTTCCGCTTGCGACAAAAGATCAGCCGCAATCCAGTTTGGGTCATTCTGCGCATCGGCAACAACCAGAATTTCAGAAGGGCCCGCAATACTGTCAATGCCAACTTGACCAAAGACCTGCCGTTTGGCGGCGGCAACAAAGGCATTTCCTGGCCCAACAATTTTATCAACCTGGTCGATTGTTTGCGTGCCATAGGCAAGTGCGGCAACGGCCTGCGCCCCCCCAATACGCCAAACCTCGCTTACTCCAGCAAGCGAAGCTGCAGCCAATACCAACGGATTGACCTCGCCATCGCGCGCTGGCACAACCATTACCCGCCGTTCAACACCGGCCACCATTGCCGGAATTGCATTCATCAAAACCGATGATGGATAGGCAGCCTTGCCACCCGGCACATAAAGACCCGCCGCATCAACCGGCGTAAAGCGCATGCCAAGCTGGACACCAGCATCATCTTGATAGGCAAAATCTTGGGGCAATTGTTTTTCGTGAAAACAGCGAATACGATCAGCCGCCAGTTCCAATGCGGCGCGTAAATCAGCGTCAAGGCCGTTTAAGGCAGCCGCCATTTCATCTTGGCCAACCGCAAGATCGGCAACCGTTTCAGCATGAAGATTGTCAAATTTTGCAGTTAGCGCCAGCAAGGCCTGATCGCCATGATTGCGAATATCGGCAATGATCGAAGCGACCGCATCATGAACATCACTATCTGATTCGCGTTTGCTATCAAGCAGTGCGTCAAAATCCGCAGCGAAATTAGCGGAATGAAAATCCAGCCGTCGTGCCATATGCCTTTTCCACTTCACCAGCGGCCAATTGGCCGCCTAAACATCATGCGCTGGCTGTAAACTTGTCGGGTGACTGACATCAAGATCAGCAAGCGTAATATCAATGTCATCTGTTAGGAGCCGAAGGCTTGACCCACCAGAAAATTCAAATTGAAGACCCATTCCTCCGCCTGCCTGTTCTGCCATATCAATATGGCGAAGCGCAAGAAGGTTGAAAAGCGCATCTTGCCGCATGTCTGGCCAATTATGATGCTGTACCGCCGTGACATGGCGAATGCAAATGCCGCAAAGCCGACGTTCGTGAACCGGTTTTCCATCACTGCTTGTCACACCGTCAAGCGGCTGGATTTCCCAGCAAAACCGGTTCGCAACAATGATAAATTGGTTTTTCTTGCGGTTAAACTCCATATCCGCGCCCGGAATGATCGCATCTTGCAAAAGAGCAGACACCACCGCAACATCATCTTCATCACGCGCCAAAAGGCGCAATTTTCCAGCAAGATCATGCATCTTTACGAAGCCTTTATCCGGCGTAGTTGTGCCCCGCAATTGCCAAGCTTTTCCTCAAGCCTGCTGTAGCCGCGATCAAGATGATAAATCCGGCTAATCTGGCTTTTCCCCTCGATTGTCAGCGCGGCAAGCACCAAAGATACCGACGCGCGCAAATCGGTTGCCATCACTGGCGCTGGGGTCAAAACTTCGCGCCCACGAACCATCGCAATACCGCCATCAACTTGAATATCGGCACCCATGCGCAGCAATTCAGGAACATGCATGAACCGGTTTTCAAAAATCGTCTCGGAAATGCGTGACGAACCATCAGCAATGCACATCATCGCCATGAATTGTGCTTGCAAATCAGTTGGAAAGCCCGGGAACGGATCGGTTGTGATATCGGCTGCAACAGGCCGGCCATTCGCAACCACCCTGATTGTAGCATCGGTTTCGGTAACAGTGGCACCGGTTTCACGAAGCACCATAAGCAATGCATCAAGCGTGCGCGCCTTGGTTCGTTGCAACGTCAAATCACCACCCGTCATCGCGGCGGCAATGGCAAAAGTGCCAGCTTCGATCCGGTCGGAAATCACCGCATGCGTTGCCCCATGTAATTCATCAACGCCTTCAACCAAAATGGTGCCAGTGCCATGCCCGGTAATTTTGGCACCCATCGCATTCAGACAATTTGCAAGATCGATAATTTCAGGTTCGCGCGCAACATTCACCAGCTCGCATGGCCCTTTGGCAAGTGCCGCCGCCATCAGTGCATTTTCGGTTGCCCCAACCGACACCATCGGAAACACCACGCGGCCACCGCTTAACCCACCTGGTGCGCGCGCCTGAATATAGCCATCGGCAAGCTCGACCACCGCGCCAAGCCCCTGCATCGCGCGAACATGAAGATCAACCGGGCGCGTGCCAATGGCACATCCGCCAGGTAAGGATACGCGTGCCTCGCCATAACGCGCCAACAATGGCCCAAGAACCAGAACGGACGCCCGCATTTTACGAACAAGATCATAAGGTGCATCATATTGCCGAGCACCGCCACGCATGGTGACAGTTTCGCCATCGCGCGCAACATCAACACCAAGATGGCGAAGCAAGCCTTCCATCGAAATCGTATCGGCAAGTTCAGGTACATTTTTCAGAATTAATGGCGCATCAGCGACCAAGCCGAGGCAAAGCAGCGGCAAAGCGGCGTTTTTGGCACCGCTGATGACAATATCACCATGAAGTGGCTTGCCGCCATGAATTTCCAAACCATCCATATGCCTAATAACCTTTGCTTTCGGGAGTTAAATCAAGGTTTCGCGATTGGGTCATCTAACCATCACCCTTTGGTGAATTATCTGTTTTTATCGTCGCTGTCATGCCGGTTTCGGCTGTGTCAATCGCAGGTGCTTGACGGGCGCGTGCTTGCGCTTTACGGCGATGAAGATTGTCGCGCAACGCCTTGGCCAGCCGGTCTGCTTTTTCCTGCTTGGCCCGTTCTGCCGCGGTTTTGCCGGTTTGCTGATCACCACCCACGATTGGCGTTCCTATCTTAATTTTCTATCTTCGGCTATTATACTGTCAGCCGTCATTTATTCTGGCAGGCAGCTGGCCTATTCGATAAGCATTTTTCCAAAGTCGTCAAAGTCACTGCCTGTATTGCCTTGCCATAATCCGCCCATCTCATCGTCCAAATTACCATGATGTTATGGCGGATTTATGACCACAATCGCATGAACAGGTCATTGATTATTACCCTTGTTTCAATTTATAGGCCGCTTTTAAAATGAAATCCAGCAAGGATAGGATCGCCATCATGGCAAAGAAACAAACAAGGCATTGGACATGAAACCACCAGCGGTAAAACGGCTTTTGCTTCCGGCCGTTCTGCTTGTCGGATTAACCCTGTTTTTTACCAGCGGTGCCAATGAGGTCATAAGCTGGGACTTTCTTGGCACGCATTACGTCGTCATTAAAGCCTTTGCCGGCGATCATATCTGGCTTGGCTATCTTGCCTTTTTTTGCAGCTATGTTCTGGCCGTTGCCTTTTCCTTGCCAATTGCCAGCTTGCTAACGCTTGCTGGCGGTGCGGTTCTTGGCTGGCCTGCGGTTATTCTGGTCGTCACCGCAGCGACAACCGGCGCCGGATTGGTGTTTCTGGCAGCGCGCAATCTATTTACCGATCTATTGCGCCAACGCGCCAGAGCGTTTTTTACCAAGCTTGAAAAGGGCTTTTCAGAAAATGCCTTTTTCTATCTTCTGGCTTTGCGGCTGGTTCCAGCGGCACCGTTTTGGCTCATCAAT
>CAJYBL010000138.1 GCA_913064995.1 uncultured Alphaproteobacteria bacterium | reverse complement strand
GGCGGCGCCTTATTGGCGCATCGTGCCTTTGCCTGCTATCGGTTATCTTTGTTGTTGGCGTTATTATAGGCGGCTTCACCCACACGCCGCCAGCATATAAATAGCAGGCATGGTTGGGCAAGCCCTCAAATGATATCAGTGCCCAAACAGCATCCGATTAAAAGGCATGTTTGCGGGATTAGCGGCTCAGTAATCGGGCAGAATTAGCTATCCGCCCAGATGCGTTTGACGCGTTCCAGAAAGCTTGATGATTCAGGGCTGGTATTGCCTGAATTTGAAAAAGCCTCAAGAAGCTCTTTTTGCTTTTTATTGAGATTGGTTGGTGTTTCCACCTGAACCTCGATGATCTGATCACCCGGATTGCCACGCCGCAAGGCTGGCATACCTTTGCCCCGCATGCGGAATTTGCGCCCCGATTGAGTACCAGCCTCGATTGTTAACCGCGCCATTTTACCTTCAAGCGTTGGCACATCAATGCTGCCACCGAGCGCAGCAATGGTCATCGGCAAGGGAATACGCGCATGCAAATTGCCACCATCTCGAGTAAAGATCGGATGGGGATCAACATTGACAAAAATATAAAGATCACCAGCCGGCCCACCCCGAAGCCCAGCTTCGCCCTTGCCCGAAAGCCTGATCCGGGTTCCGGTATCAACACCAGCCGGAATCGAAACCGCCAATGTTTTGGCACGTTGAACACGGCCTTCACCGCCACAAGTCCGGCAAGGGTCGGAAATAACCTGCCCCATGCCCTGACAGGCATGACAGGTGCGTTCAACAGCGAAAAAGCCCTGCTGCGCCCGAACCCGACCAGCACCACCACATGTTCCACATGTGCTTGGCTTGCTGCCATCAGCCGCGCCACTGCCTGAACAACCATCACATTCAGACGGTACCGTGATTGAAATATCCCGCTGCAATCCGGTAAAAGCATCTTCAAGCGAGATTGACATATCATAGCGAAGATCATTGCCGCCCTGATTGCCCTGCCGCCCACCACCGCCACCCGAAAATTCGGAAAACATCTGATCGAAAATATCGGAAAAGCCGCCACCACCAAAGCCGCCAGCGCCAAAACCACCGCCACCGCCGCCAGCGGATTGGTCAAAAGCGGCGTGACCCATCCGGTCATAGGCAGCGCGTTTTTGCGGATCTTTTAAAATATCATAGGCTTCATTGGCTTCGCGAAACCGGTCTTCAGCCGCATTATCGCCCTGATTACGATCAGGGTGATTGGCCATCGCAAGCTTGCGAAATGCCGCCTTTATAGCCTTGTCGTCAGCGTTTTTTTCAACACCCAATACGTCATAGTAATCGCGTTTGCTCATGCCTGCCACTTTTACCGTGAAAATTTAAAACCAGAGCCAGCCAGACTCCAGCTTTTTTGTTTTGGCTTATTTGCTTTTCTTTTTGCCATCATCAGAACCGGCGTCAACCTCTTCAAATTCAGCATCAACAACCGATTCATCATCACCGGCTTCGCCAGCATTGCCATCGGCATCAGCTTCGGCCTGATAAGCAGCCTCGCCCATCTTCATCATCACTTTAGACAATTCGGCTGATTTCGATGAAATCGCGTCCATATCGTCACCATCAAGGGCTTCACGAAGTGCTTCAATTCCGGCTTCGACCTCGGCTTTCACCTGTGGATCGGCCTTATCACCAAGATCATCAATGGCCTTTTCGGCACCATGAACCAAGGCTTCACCTTGATTGCGGGTTTCAACTTCGGCCCGGCGTTCTTTATCAGATTCCGCATTGGCCTCGGCCTCGGCAACCATCTGTTCGATTTCACTATCATCGAGTCCGCCCGATGCCTGAATCCTAATTTCCTGTTCCTTACCAGTGGCCTTGTCCTTGGCACTGACCTTGACAATACCGTTGGCATCAATATCAAAAGTCACCTCGATCTGCGGCACACCGCGCGGGGCAGGCGAAATACCTTCAAGGTTGAACTGGCCAAGTGTCTTATTATCAGCAGCCATTTCGCGCTCACCCTGACAAACCGAAATGGTCACCGCTGATTGATTATCATCAGCGGTTGAAAAAACCTGGCTTTTCTTTGTCGGGATGGTTGTATTGCGATCGATAAGGCGGGTGAATACGCCGCCAAGCGTTTCGATTCCAAGTGACAAAGGCGTGACGTCAAGCAACAGCACATCTTTTACATCACCTGTCAGAACACCGGCCTGAATCGCCGCACCAGAGGCAACAACTTCATCCGGATTGACGCCGCGATGCGGCTCGGTTTCGAAGAAGCCTTTGACTTGATCGATGATTTTTGGCATGCGGGTCATGCCACCAACAAGAATCACTTCATCAATTTCTGAGGCCTTGATGCCAGCATCTTTAAGCGCCGCCTTGCATGGCTCCATCGTGCGGGCAATCAAACCGCTAACAAGCTGTTCCAAATTTGCCCGGGTCAATTTGACATTCAAATGTTTTGGGCCTGTCGCATCAGCGGTGATGAATGGCAAATTCACATCGGTTTGAATCGAAGAAGACAATTCAATCTTGGCTTTTTCAGCCGCCTCTTTGAGGCGTTGCAATGCTAATTTGTCGCCGCGAAGATCAATACCCTCACTCGATTTGAATGAGTCAGCCAGAAATTCAATGATGGCATGGTCAAAATCTTCACCACCAAGGAACGTATCACCATTGGTTGATTTCACCTCGAAAACACCATCGCCAACCTCAAGGATCGACACGTCAAACGTACCACCACCAAGGTCATAAACCGCAACAATGCCTGATTCCTTGCGATCAAGGCCGTAAGCAAGTGCTGCGGCTGTTGGCTCATTGATAATTCGTAGCACTTCAAGACCGGCAATTTTACCGGCATCTTTTGTGGCCTGGCGCTGTGCGTCATTGAAATAGGCCGGGACCGTGATAACCGCTTGCGTGACGTTTTCACCAAGATAAGCCTCGGCATCTTCTTTCAGCTTGCGAAGCACAAAGCTGGATATCTGACTTGGTGAATATTCCTCGCCCTCAACCTTTACCCATGCATCACCATTTTTGGCGCCAACAAGCTCAAACGGCACCAGATCGGCAAATGCCTTTGTGGATTTATCCTTGAACCGGCGGCCAATCAAACGTTTGATCGCAAAAAGTGTATTTTCCGCGTTTGTGACGCCTTGGCGTTTTGCGGCCTGGCCTACCAGACGCTCACCATTTGCAAAGGCCACCATTGATGGTGTGGTTCGTGCGCCCTCGGCGTTTTCAATCACCCGCGGCTCGGATCCGTCCATGACGGCAACACAGGAATTTGTCGTTCCCAAATCAATACCAATAACTTTCGCCATATCTAAAGCTCCTTTCCCTGACCACTCTCAGTCCCTTGTGGGATGACGCTGATTGAGTGGCCCTTTAAGACATTCCATTCCCGTAAGATGGGGCGTAACCGGTCTTTGGCTGACCGATTTTGTCGCGTCTGTTCAAATGACTAACGTCCATATAGGACTTATTATTTCGGTTACAAGAGGGGGGTCGTCAAACAGCCAAAACTGTCAAAAAGGGTCAATGCCACGATTGCAGCTAACCCCTATTCACCCCCATTTATTTGTCTTCAGTCTGGTCTTTCTATACCAAAATCATGTGTCGATTCTGGGTCTTGTTTCATTTCTATTCGTCTATTTTTGATTGACCATTGCTGGCTGCATCAGCCGCATCACCTGTTTTTGAAACCCCAACCATTGCTGGGCGCAACAGCCGGTCATGAAGAACATAGCCATGCTGTACAACCTCAAGAACCATGCCGCTTGGCTGGTCATTGGTTGGCACTTCAAACATTGCCTGATGCAAATTATAGTCAAATTTCTCGCCAAGCGGCTCAACGCGTTTAATGCCATGTTTTTCAATAACTGATTGCAGCTCGGTCCAGCTAAGCTGGATACCGGTAATCAGCGATTTCACAGTTTCATCGGCCTGCGCAAGATTTTCTGGCGCAGATTCGACAACACGCGCCAGATTATCAATCGCGCCAACAAGGTCACGCGCAAATGGTGTATGTCCATATTTCCGAACATTGCTGGCTTCACGCTCGCTTCGGCGGCGCATATTTTCAGTATCGGCCAAAGCCCGCAATAACTGGTCTTTTAGTTGATCACGTTCAGCAATCGTTACTGTTAACGGGTCTTGCGCTTCAGCATCACGCTTGGTTTCGGCACCACCGGTGGCAAGCGCGTCATTCAGAATATCATCCGCAGCGCCATCAGTGACAGCCTTGTCTGATCCGGCCGGATCCTGCGAGCCAGTTTCGACGCTTGGGTCTTGGGCCGCTTCATCATTGGTAGTTTTTTGGTCAGTCATCGTGGTTTCCTCTTTGCTTCCATCGCGGGACGCCAGCCTTATCTAATGATCCTTGGCGAATTCGCCAAGAGTAAAACAGTAAAAATATGTCTTTTTGCCATGATCCGATATTGAATTACGCCAAAGACATAGATACCGTTAACGACATTTGATGAGTCCTTACAAGATATTGTTTCTTTTGCTGACTTATGAGACATTAAAATTTCAGCATCGAGATCACGCCAGCGTGATCATCAGGCTTGAAACGATTATAA
>CAJYBL010000137.1 GCA_913064995.1 uncultured Alphaproteobacteria bacterium | reverse complement strand
CTGCCGATATTATCAAACGGGCAATGATCCGCATTCCCGCAGCGTTAAAAGCGGCTGGGTTAAGCGCAACAATGCTTCTTCAAGTGCATGATGAATTGATCTTTGAAGCCCCTGAAGCTGAGGCCGAGGCCGCCAAGGCGTTGATTACATCAGTTATGGAAAATGCGGCAGATCCGGTTTTAACATTGGCGGTGCCAATTGTGGCCGAGGCAGGGATTGCCGATAGCTGGGCCGACGCCCATTAAGATCATTCAGGCCTGATTATGCCGATTTTCTGCCCTATATTGGCCTTGATTTGCCCGCAGGGTGAAGGCTAATTGCTATAATTTGCTGGCTATAAACAGTTTGAGCCAGATCAGATTTTGACCCGGATTAAATTTTTTGTGGGAGTGAGAGAACGAAATGGCAGACCGTATTGCACTTGTTGATGATGATCAAAATATCCTGACGTCAGTATCCTTGACGCTTGAATCCGAGGGGTTTGAGGTCGATTGTTACCATGATGGTGAGGCGGCGTTGGTCGGGCTTAGCCGCAGGCCTGCCAATCTTGGTGTCTTTGATATTAAGATGCCGCGCATGGACGGCATGGAGCTTTTGCAAAAGGTGCGAGGCCAGTCGCAAATGCCGGTGATTTTCCTTACCAGCAAAGATGATGAGCTTGACGAGGCGCTTGGGCTTGGTATGGGGGCAGATGATTATATCACCAAGCCATTTTCCCAGCGTTTGCTGCTTGCGCGTATCCGTGCCGTGTTGCGGCGTGCCACTGATGGGGTGATGAAAACATCTGGTCCAAATATCATCCGTCTTGGTGAATTACTGATGGATCCAGACCGGCATTTATGTAGCTGGCGCGGTACGGAAGTTAAATTAACCGTTACCGAATTTCTGATTTTGCAGGCGTTGGCGTCGCGCCCGGGCATGGTGAAAAACCGTGACCAGCTTATGGACGCTGCTTATGGCGAGAGTATTTTTCTGGATGACCGCACGATCGACAGCCATATCAAACGGTTGCGCCGTAAATTACGTGCCCATGATTCCGACTTTGACCAGATCGAAACGCTTTATGGAATTGGCTATAAATATAAAACATCTTGATCATAAGGGTCGCGCCAGGCCGATGAAGGCTGCATAATGGCCTGATGATATTTATGTTGATAGTGGGTTATAGTCAGGGAGCGAAATTATAGACACTTCGCGATGGCGTCGATTACTGGGCTGGATTCGTGGCAAGGGTGGGTGGCTTATGACGCCATTCCGCATGAGCCGCCTTACCGCGCGCATCATGGCGATTATGCTGTTTCCGCTGGCGATTTTTCTTGTTGGCCTATTGTCGCTTGATCAATATCGGACAACCTTGATCCAGTCAGAATTTGTCGCGCTTGAGCGTCAGGGCTTTACCTTGGCGCGATCGCTTGCACTTGCCGAGGCTGAACGTGACCGGCGCGTTGCCCGTCGCCAGCTATCGCCAGAAACGATGACACATCTAATCCCGCTTGTTGGGCTTGGCAGCTCGTTGCGTGCGCGGGTGTTTCAACCAAATGGATCGCTCCTTGCCGATACGGCGCGGCGAAGCGGCTTTCAGCCAAATGTTGATATTCGGCGGCATCTTGATAAAAGCTGGCGGCAGAAAATCCGCAATAATTTGAATGATATGGTGGCGGCAGCATCTGGCTGGTTTAGCCCTTTTGACGAATTGCCAGCATATGTCGAACAACGCCGCCAGCGTGCCAGCCAATATGCTGAAGTCATTGCCGCCTTGTCGGGAGAACCACGGCGTGCATTGCGAATCGATCGTGATAGTAATTTGATGTTGTCCGTGGCGGTGCCGGTACAAGATGTACGCCTTGTTCGCGGCGCGTTGATGGTTTCGATTGGTGGCGGCAAAATCGAACAGGAATTGGCCAATGTGAATATCGTGTTCCTGCAGCTATTTGTCGGGGTGTTAATGGTAACGCTTGGGCTTAGCCTTTATCTGGCGCGTTCAATCACAACGCCAATCTCGCGTCTGGCGGCAGCTGCCGATAAATTGCGGCAAAGCGCCGACATGTCCAGCCGCTTGCAGCGATTGCCGCATCGCAATGATGAAATTGGTCAATTATCAGATTCATTGATTGATCTGACCGATGAATTGCAAAAACGGATTCAGGCGACGGCGGCCTTTGCCGCCGATGTGGCGCATGAAATCAAAAATCCGCTTTCATCCTTAAGAAGCGCCACCGAAACCTTTAGTCGGGCAAAAACAGCGGCGCAAAAAAAGCAGTTGCTGAATGTCATCTTGCAGGATGTGCAGCGACTTGATCGTTTGATCACCGATATTTCACAAGCAAGCCGTGTCGATACCGAAATCATTGGCCAAGATCGTGATCCAGTTGATTTTGCCGGTTTGATTGATAATTTTATCCAAATGCGATCGCAAACTCATAGCCAATACCGATTACGATATGAGCACCCGCCATTACCAGTGATGGTGCGGATGAATGAAAGCCGCATTGTGCAGGTGATTGATAATGTGCTGAGCAACGCCATTTCCTTTAGCCCTAAAGGCGGCATGGTACAGTTTATCCTAACCGCTGCTGCGACCCGTAAAAGCGCGGTTCTGGAAATTCTTGATGATGGGCCGGGAATCCCCGATGCCAAGTTGGAAACGGTGTTTGACCGGTTTTATACCGAACGGCCAAGCGGCGAGAGCTTTGGCGAACATTCGGGTCTTGGCCTGTCAATCGCGCGGCAGATTGTCGATGCGCACAACGGCCAATTAACCGCAGAAAACCGGCCTGAAGGCGGGGCGTGTTTCCGGCTTGTTTTGCCACTGGAAAGCTGAGGCTGTTTTTTCTTTTCTGCTGTTGTAGACTGTTGGGATGTTGAACCCAATTTCGTCAATAAAGCTTGTTCTTGTGACTGGTGTTTCTGGTGCCGGACATTCAACGGCATTGAAAATTCTGGAAGATTACGGTTTTACCGCGGTTGATAACCTGCCTTTGGCGCTGGTTGATCCGCTGATCGCGCTTGAGGTTGAAACTGGTGGCCGGTCAATTGCCATTGGGCTTGATGTGCGTACCAGCGGTTTTGGGGCTGATGCGGTGGCGCGGCTTGTGAAAAATCTGGCAAAGCGCCTTGGCGATGGCTTCAAGATGGTTTTTATCAGTGCTGGCCATGCCGATTTGATGCGCCGCTATAATGCGACAAGACGCCAGCACCCGCTTGGCCATGATTATGATCTCGACGCTGCGGTGCGTGCCGATATGGCGCGCATGACCGATGTCGAAGCTTTGGCCGATATTGTGATTGACAGTAGTGGTCTGGCACCAGCTGATTTGCGCGGCGCGTTGCTTGCCACTTTGGGTCTTGATAAATCGCCGCCAATGCCGGTGCATATTGTGTCATTTTCCTACCGGCATGGCCTTCCCGAAACTGCTGATCAGGTTATTGATATGCGCTTTGCCAAAAACCCGCATTGGGATGATGGTTTGCGTGATCAAACCGGCCTTGATTCCAAAGTGGCGGAATTTCTGGCCAAAGATGAAATGGCAATTGCGGTTCTCGATCAGGTCAAATCGATGTTGGCGATCATGCTTCGCCGCATGGACAGTGATGGTCGGGCGCATTTAACACTGGCCTTTGGCTGTACGGGTGGCAAGCATCGTTCGGTATGGGCCGCAGCGCAGATCGCTAGCTGGATTGAGGCTGAGGGTCACCCCGTACGCCTCGAACATCGTGAATTGGCCAAGGCATCGGCTTAACCAAACATCACTTTTATTGCAACCTAACGGTGTTTTTTGACGCGATCATATCTATCGCTTTAAAAGAGCGTGTTATTTTGCTATGACGTGGCGAGATTTTCACCGACATATAGATGGGATTGAACTATGGCGCAGGATTATGTGATTGCCGATATTGGACTTGCTGACTGGGGTCGCAAGGAATTATCGATTGCCGAGACCGAAATGCCCGGCCTGATGGCGCTTCGTGACGAGTTCGGTTCGGACAAGCCGCTGGCTGGCGCGCGTATTGCTGGCTGTCTTCATATGACGGTTCAAACTGCGGTTTTGATTGAAACGCTTGTTGCGCTTGGTGCCGATGTGCGCTGGTCGAGCTGCAATATCTATTCAACACAAGATCATGCTGCCGCGGCGATTGCCAAATCAGGCGTTCCGGTCTTTGCCATCAAAGGCGAGACATTGGCCGAATATTGGGAATATGTTGATCGTACTTTTGATTGGTCGAGTGAACAGACTGCCAATCTCATTCTTGATGATGGCGGTGACGCCACCATGTATATTCTTCTTGGTGCGCGTGCTGAAGCTGGCGAAGATGTGCTAGCAAAGCCAGAAACCGAAGAAGAAGAATATCTAAAAGCGCAATTGCACCGTCGTCTTGCCAGCAACCCGGGCTGGTTCACCCGCCAGCGTGATGCGCTCAAAGGGGTTTCCGAAGAAACCACCACTGGCGTTCTGCGGCTTTATCAGCTTGCTGAATTGGGCGGATTGCCTTTCCCAGCGATCAATGTGAATGATTCCGTCACCAAATCGAAATTTGACAATCTTTATGGCTGCCGTGAGTCATTGGTTGATGGCATTCGTCGCGCCACTGATGTGATGTTCGCTGGCAAGGTTGCG